>CAZZGV010000397.1:0-1330 GCA_964654255.1 uncultured Legionella sp.
AGGGATCATTTTTTTCCATCTCCCAGACTCGTTGACCTAAAGGAATACCAATCTCATCTATTTGCTTTAATATAGCGACGTGCTCTGGATTTGTTAATGCTTCAAAAATGGGTTCTATTTTTTTTATCATTTCGGTTTTAAATTGAATCAATAGATCGGGTGGATACTCCAACAATCCACGATGATACTCCGAAATAAGCTCATTCATCTTGCCTATCTGCACAGAAAATTTTTGGGCATATTCCAATATTGATTGTGCTTTACTTTCCAATGACGTCACCTCAGCGTCTCGATACTGTATAGTCGGAGCGGTTGGCATTATAGGAGATTGAAAATAAGGCGCCGCAAATTCAGAACCTAACTGTCTCAGCGGAACGGTATGTTCCATACCCGCCACATTTAAGACATTTTCTTTCAAATATTGATGAAAATCACCTGTAATCGCCTCTATAGCGAGACCTAAAAGATCATAACCAAAATTGCAATATCTAAAGGATGGCTTATCTAAAGCCAACGGGTTGTCTAGAGTGGTAAATTTCTCTACATAATCGCGTACATTCGTAAAATTTATAACTTTCGGGCCAAGTTGATCTTCATAAATAGCTCCCATTCCATCATTTAATCCTGATGTATGAGAAAGTAATTGCCTTGGTGTAATATATGGGATTGATGCAAAAACAGTTTTATAAAATTGGTCGCAATCAACTTGGTAAAGGGACTCATGAATTGGGGTATCCAACGCTAAATGCCCGTCCTCTATCATTTTTGCGATAGCAATTGAAGTCATCATTTTAGTATTGGAGGCAATGTTAAATCGCGTATCCATCGTATTTTGAAAATCACCATTTGCTTTACCATAAGGCCGTTCAAATTTAAAATCCGACGATTGAGTCTTAGGATTTTGTTTTACAACGCCAACCGCACCTGAAAAAGAGGAGAGCCTAAACTCACGGTCAAGAATGTGGTCTATTTGACCATCAATACAAAACATAGGCCCTGGTTCGTCCGATGCCAACTTGGCGCAGTGTTCAGCAATATTCCAAGGAGATAATGTTAAATCGGATCCACATAAAACGATATCACAGTGTGCTTCCTGGATACGTCCAGCGGTTAATTGAGCGTTCTGCTGTTCTTGTAACTCTGTAATGTGATAGTCCGTATCTTTAGGGAGCTTGTTAAGGATTTTTAGTTTTTCCTCATCGGTCATGGTTCCTTCATGACTCAAAATGACAATATGGACCACTTCTGGCATTTGGCGCTTTATGCCCCAATTGGGCTTCTCTTGCCAATTTGGTTTAAGAGTAATACTTTTCAATGGGGTTAAAATTTT
>CAZZGV010000398.1:0-1329 GCA_964654255.1 uncultured Legionella sp.
CTGGGACTGGAATATTGCGACCGGCAAAGAACAATGGTCCGATGAACAATGCCGGATCTTCGGCCTCGAGCCGAGTCGAACCAGTCCTACCTACGAAACCTTCCTGGCTGCGTTGCACCCGGATGACGCCGACCGCGTGAAGCAAGCGGTCGACGCAGCACTGACATACGACTCACCGTACAACATCGATTGCCGGATTTGTCGCCCCGACGGCGAAGTGCGATCCATCAACTGCCGCGGAGTGGTCCATCGCGATAGCAACGGGCGTCCCTTGAGTATGGCCGGAACCGTGCTGGATATCACCGACTACAAACGCGCCGAATTAGCCTGGCGGGACAGCGAAATTAGAATGCGCGCCATCTTCGAAAGCGCGATTGAAGGCATTGTCGTGGTCGACGAACGGGGTCTAATCGAAAGCGCCAACACCGCCCTGTTAAATCTGTTGGGGTACCAGGCGCACGAGTTGATCGGGCAGAACATTTCCCAGGTCATGCCTTCTCCCTATCACGAGAACACTCTGCAACACCTCGCGAACTATCTGGTGACCGGGGAGCGGACGATCATCGGCAGCGGCCGCGAAGTGCCTGCTGTGCGCAAAGACGGCACGACCATCGACGTGCATGTGTCGGTCAGTGAAATGCTGATCGGAGCGGAGAGAAAATACACGGGCATGCTGCGGGATATTTCCGAGCGAAAACGAATGGAAGAGACCCTCCGGGTGAGTGAAGAACGCTTCCGGCAATTGGCGGACAATATCGACGCGGTATTTTGGCTCACAACGGCCGATCACCGCGAAATGCTCTATGTCAGTCCTGCGTTCGAGACTATCTGGGGATACCCGAGAAACCTTCTCTATGCGAATCCGGCCTGCTGGTTCGATCATGTCCATCCGGAAGATCGTTTGCGCGTGACCACCGCTGCCGCTTGTCAGGCGCATCTGCCCTACGATGAGGAGTATCGAATTGTCACGCCAGGCGGACAGGTCCGTTGGATCCGGGATCGTTGCTTTTCCATTAAAAACGACCAGGGAGAGACCTATCGCATCGCAGGCATCGCCGTGGACATCACCGCGAGCAAACGGATGGAGGAACAGCTTCGTGGCAGTGAGTTGCGGCACCGTGCGCTCGTCGAGTTATCGCCTCACGCCATCTTCGTGAATTGTGAGGACAGGATCATTTTTGCCAATCAGGCCTGCGCGAAATTGCTGGGAGCGATCGCCCCGACGCAGCTGTTCGGAAAGACGGTTCTTGAGTTTATCCATCCCGAATCCCACTCCAAGGCACGGCAGAGAATCGCGAAAATACGCGACACGCATGAACCCGCCCCGCC
>CAZZGV010000399.1:0-1328 GCA_964654255.1 uncultured Legionella sp.
TTCGTTCAGCATGAGCTAACTGCCGTTCAATAGCATCTCTATTCCAACCATGCTCATTAAGCAGTGTAGATGCCATACTCCTAAAACCATGTCCTGTCATTTCATCAGAGCTATACCCCAATCGTCTAAGAGCAGCCAATACTGTATTCTCACTCATGGGTCGTGTGGCCGTACGCAAACTTGGAAACAAATATTGTCCGGTTCCAGTATAAGCAGATAATTCTTTAATAATTTCAATAGATTGTTTCGCAAGTGGTACTATATGCTGTTCTTTCATCTTCATTTTGGCAGCTGGTATCCGCCATTCGGCTTTATCTAGATCAAATTCTTTCCACTCTGCATGCCTTAACTCACCTGGACGTACAAAGAATAAGGGGGCTAATTGTAAGGCGCATTTTGTAACAAAATTACCACGATACTCATTAATTGCCCGTAGCAATTTCCCTATTTCATCAGGATCAATAATGCTTGCATGATGTTTTTGTTTTACAGGTGCTATGGCGCCCCGAATATCAACGGCAGGATTGCGCTCTGCCTTACCAATAACAATAGCATAGCGGAATACTTGCCCACACATTTGAGAGACTCGGTGAGCCGTTTCAACAGCACCCCTATTTTCAATTCGACGTAATGCAGAGAGAATTTCTGGAGCAGTGACTTCATTAATGGGGCGTTTGCCAAGCCAAGGGAAGATATTTTGCTCTAAACGAATTAAAATACGTTCGCCATGATTTTTGCTCCATTGCGGCGTAAATTTGGCATGCCATTCCCTTGCAACTGCTTCAAAGCTATTTTCATCTGCCATTTTCTTAGATCGTTTAATGGAGTTCTTCAATATCCCTGGATCAATAGTGTTGGTTAATTGTCGGCGGGCTTCGTCTCTTGCTTCTCTTGCAGCAGACAATGACACATCAGGAAAGGCGCCAAAAGAAAGCTTTTTCTCAACACCAGCAAAACGATACTTGAACTTCCATAGCTTTGAACCATTAGGATTGATTAACAGATATAAGCCTTTCTCATCTGCCATTTTGTATGGCTTTTCCTTAGGCTTAGCACTTTTTATTTCTATGACAGTTAGGGTCATGGGGGCCTCATCTTTTTATAATAATAAAAAGCCCCTAAATAGGCCCCACTTTAGAGTAGGATTTTGGGGGCTTTTATTGAATCTTATAAGACAAAGATTAGACGAGAAAAGCCTTTATATCAAGGCTTGTAGGATGTTTTTAGATGTCTTAGGAAGTTAATATGGTGGAGGCGGCGGGAATCGAACCCGCGCCCTATTTTTGTAACCAATTGATTTATATAATTTAAATGAAAGGTCATGTAAT
>CAZZGV010000400.1:0-1322 GCA_964654255.1 uncultured Legionella sp.
AGTTCCACTATAGAAAAGTCGGAGGTGTAAGGCAACAGGAAGAAGCCTGAGGTACGGAGGCCTCCCGGTTGCGTGAAGCCCATAAATCAACTAGCCTGGCTCATTCATGAACGCCGCCGCGAAGTCTTTCCGGCGCGCGTGTGTGAACCTGTGAGGGACGGGCGAAACCGCCCGCTCGGTTCCAAGTGTGAAAGAGGAGAAGAACCGTGGCCGCCACCGATCAGACCCCGTCGACAAAAGCTCAGGAGCATGTTCGCATGCGGACTCTGGCAACCGGGCTGCTATTGTCCATGGCGCTGTTGTTCATCGTCGCGCTCTTCAACCAAGAAACACATCCCTTATTTGCATGGCTTCGGGCCTTCGCCGAGGCCGCGATGGTGGGCGCGCTTGCGGACTGGTATGCCGTGACGGCGCTGTTCAGACATCCGCTCGGCTTGCCTATTCCCCACACAGCCATCATTCCCGGAAATACGGAGCGCATCGCTTCCAATATCGGGAGTCTCACCCAGCGGAAGTTGGTCACACCCGAGGGCATCGCCCGCCTGGTCGGATCCTGGCGCATCCCGGAAGAACTGATCGAGGTGCTCCTCGCGCCCGAACGCAGGCGTGCTCTGAATCAGGAATGTGTCCGGCTGCTCGTTCGGGCGCTCAATGCGTCTGAAGATGCGGCCATGCAGAGGATGCTTCGGGACATTGCCACGAAAGTCATCCGTGGCGCGAGTGTCGCCCCCCTTGCCGGTCAGCTGTTGGCCGGATTTCTCGGGAGCCACCAACGGGACCGCATCCTGAACGACATTCTGTCTGCTGCGCTCGATTATGTGGAGGCCAATAGAGACTCGTTGGGCAGGACAGTGGCGGACAAACTCCCCTGGTCGCGAGTCCTCAGCTTTGTGAAGCTGGATTACCCTGTTTCCCACAAAGTCTTGGATTCTGTCTACGATACACTCTGCGCGATGCGAGACGACCCGCAGGATCCGATGAGACGCAAAGCGATCACGCGGCTCCACGAACTGTCCGAGTGGTTGATGCATTCCGATGTCGCGTTGAAACGCGAGGCCCACCTCAAAGAGAAGCTGCTTGAGTATGATGCCCTGCTGCAGTTTCTTGATGATTCATGGCACCAGCTCAAGCAGTGGATGCTCGAGGATGTGAGCGGTGATCGGTCCGACATCAGGGGATACCTGGATGCCGTCTTAGTCGATATCGGGCGCACGTTGCAGCAAGATGCCGCCCTGCGCGCTATGTTGCACCAAGGCGTGCAAAGTCTGGTCGAGTCCCTCGCCACCAGACACAGCGACAAGATCGGGCAATTGGTCGCCAAC
>CAZZGV010000401.1:0-1320 GCA_964654255.1 uncultured Legionella sp.
CGTTCAATGAAATCAATGAAGCAGAGGGTAAAATATTACTTCCTCACAATATAGTACGCTCGTATCAAGACTTATTACCAGAAGATTGGTTAATACAACAAATTGCAAGAGCTGAGTATGGTCCTAAACCTTGGCAACAGGTTCTTACTGCTTCCTACTCTTTAGTCCCAGTCATATGGTCGATGTTAAGCATGCAGGATAAAAAGAGATTCCTTCAGTGTTATAAAGGTACTTATTTAACGTATTTAGCTTCTTTCCCGTTAGAAAATGCTTACAAAATCCGAAGCCATCTTGCATCCGGACAACTGAATGTTAGAGGAGGAATTAAGGAAATTACTGGGTTAGATGTCGGAGGATTTTCAATGTCTTTTGATGCGGGACCTCCTCTAATAATCAAAAATATAATTAATGCAACAGGTCCAGGATCTAATCCTAGGAGAACTCAACCCTATGAACGCATGATAGAAAAAAAGCTTATTCAACCGCATGAATTAGCTGGTATTGCCGTTGATTACAAAACACTTCAAGTCATTTCTCCTAGAATGGGTAGAAATCCCAAAATCTTTGCGCTAGGTGGAGTAACTGCTGGTGATTATTTAGCTACAGAACATATTGTAATGGTGGCCAGACAGGCCTCAGAAGTATCCAAGTCCATCGTATCGAGGATAGGTTCAGCATCCAATCGCTCACAATTTGCGTGGTATAGAACGCTCTTCAATTCAAGAAGGACCGCGATGACTAGTGCAGTTGGTTTTGGTTTAGGCACAATAGCCGCGAATCATTTTAGTTCTGGTTCTGAGGCAACAAAACCTCCCTCTTTTTGCCCTTGAGAAGTGGATACAGACGATAAGCACCGTTGTTCATAAACCCTGACTCTATTATATAACCCACAACAAACTGGAGAACGTTCATCATGTCCAAAATAGGTATATTTGCTGGAAGTGACTTATTCACCGCGAGTGTACTTCCACACGTTTTATCGGGTATTCATGGGCTTGGCATGAGAGCTAATGTCTATTTTCCAAAAGCGAAATTTGCACCGGCAACTCATTCTGCACTGAGAAAATATCGTTTCATTGAAAGTGAACTATTATCGAATGTAATACATCCGATTCTTGATGACCATCCTGTGGTCAACAGCGCCTTATGTTTTAGTCCTTTAGGGCTGGTTAAACAAAGTGGTTGTCCAGTGGAAATGGTTGAAAATATCAATACCGATGCATTTTTAGATCAACTAGAATCGGAGAATATCGACAGTATTTTATCAATACGTTGTTTACAGATTTTTAGTAAAAAATTTCTCATGCGTTTTGAGGAAAA
>CAZZGV010000402.1:0-1315 GCA_964654255.1 uncultured Legionella sp.
CGCCTGCCTCAGCTTCTCTTGTGTCCTGGTCAACGCGCGTTCGGCCTGTTTCCGGTCGGAAATATCCCGCACGAAGGCGCAATGATATTCCACCCGGTTGTAACGAATAAACATCACGTTGACCTCGATCGGAATGAGTCGGCCGTCTTTGGCTCGATGATGACTCTCAAAGAAATCTCTGCCTCGTTGCTGCACCTCTTTCCAGATGGCCGGCCACCTGTCGACATCGATTTCCGGATTGATGTCGTGAACCGTCATGCGGCGAAACTCGTCTTTTGTATAACCCAACATGCCGCAGGCGGCATCGTTCACGTCCAGCAACTCCGCGCCGGCCCCCACCCAGTAAATCGCCTCCGTGGCATGATCGATGGTGTGTTTGGCGAGGTGCAGCGCCTCCTCAGTCCGTTTGCGCTCCGTGATGTCCTGCACCATCGCCAGCGTATGCCGCGCGCGACCCGTGGCATCCCGGATGACCGAGACTCCGACCTGCGCCCAGACGATCTCTCCGTCCTTTCTGATGTATCGCTTCTCAAAGACTTCACTGTCCGCCGTCCCCTCCAACAGTTTCTTGACCCGTTCAAGATTGTGCCCCAGGTCATCGGGATGTGTGAGCGATTGAAACGTGCGGGTCAGCAACTCCGCCTCCGAGTACCCGAGGATCGCACAGAGCCGCTGATTGACTTCCTCGATACGGCCGTTCAGGTCGGCGATCGACATACCCACCGTCGCATTACGATAGGCGGCACGGAAGCGTTCCTCACTCTTCCGGAGCTGCTGCTCGGCCAAGTCCCGCCCCAGTTCACTGCCCGCGCGGCCCGCGACCATTTGCAAAAGCGCTTCTGCCTGTACAGGATCCCGCAGTGGCCTGGTGCTGAGTAGGGCGATCCAGCCGATGGGCTCCCCGGAGATCCGAGAGAGGACCATCGCCATGTAGGACTCAATTGAGAGCTGTCGCAGCTGTTCATCGTGAGGGAAAAGCGCCTGAACGGCTTTGGGATAGTGACAAAACCTATCCCGTAACACGTGCTCGCAGGGCGTCCCCTCCAGTTCATACTCCCACGGTTCAAGCGGGCCCTCCGGACCATACCCGAAGAGAGTCTGCGCCCGCTGCCCTCCGGAAAGCGCCCGGACACAGAACACATACTCGGCTCCGATTGAACGCGCCAGCCTCTCGACAAGTTCCTCGAGAAAGGCCAGCCCTGTCAGGCGGCTGGTTCCGACCATCACGCGCAGCATCTCCTCGTCGCGCGTCTCCTTCTCCTCGGCACCGGCCCGGTCGTGCCTCAGCATCCGCAGTTCCAAGAGCGCCGCAGCC
>CAZZGV010000403.1:0-1315 GCA_964654255.1 uncultured Legionella sp.
CACCTCGAAAGATTTTATTCGAAAAAGCAATACGGGTAGCCGTGGTTTCGACATCCGTAATGATCCCACCAGCAGCAACAACGGAATCAATCATCGTTATTGTATTGGGATCCAAATTTGCGGTTTGGATTATTTTGTTGGCATCGATTGTTGGCGGAAAAACATACCTATACGCTTCGCCCAGGTTACGGGGCACGTTATTTTCAAACTCGTGCTGGATGTAACCCCTCACATCCAAAATGGGCCATTGCTGAATTTCGCGCATAAGCGTATTGAACTTTTCGCCCGTCAATGTCGCATTCCGCTCCTTACAACCCTCTATTCGCGCCTCGATCTGCCGGAACTCTTACCGTTGTTCAGAAAATTTTCCGACATGCCGCTGGTATCTCTTTCGGAGGCCCAACGCGAACCGATCTCCTGGGCGAATTGGCTTCAAACCATTCCTCTGAGCCTGCCTCGACACCTCTATACGCCGCATGTCGCTGCGGGCACATATTTGTCCTTTCTAGGACGCATCGAAGCGGGAAACGGGATCGAGGAAGCCATCACCGCAGCCGCTCGCATCGGGATGCCCCTCCAAATCGGAAGCACCGGCGCCCCGGAGGATCGTGCCTACTACGACTCCATCATCAGTCCGCGCCTGGATGGCTCGCTGATTCAGTACCGGGGCACGGTGCATGAAAAGGAGAAAAATGATTTTCTGGGTCATGCCGCTGCTCTTTTTGCGCCGATCAACAATCGGGAGCCAGCATGCTTGGCGGCGATTGAGGCCTTAGCTTGCGGAACTCCCGTCATCGCCTTCCGGACTGGACCGGCCGCGGAATGTGTCCAACACGGAGTGACCGGATTCCTTTGCGACACGGTGGAAGAGATGGCGCGATCCCTCGGGCACATCGCGCTCTTGGACCGTAGCCACTGCCGACTCTCATTCGAGACACGATTCACGGTCCCACAGATGGCGCACGCGTATCTCACGATATACGAGCAACTGGTGGCAACAGCTACTGCGGTATCCAGCGGACGAGAGGGTGCATCTGCCTTGCCCGTCGCCTGCTCGGATCAAACCTGATCACGTTCTGCTCGTAGTCTCTTTCCTCGAAATAAAAAGGGGCAGGCTCTCTGGTAGAGAACCTGCCCCAGTCTGTCGCATCAGAGAACGAGATCAGCGCTTGCTGCTCGGATTGCCGCCTTCAAATCCGGGCGCCTGCCCGGCGGGCAATCCGCTCGTTCCGCTCGGCCCGCCGCCCCCGACACTCTCTTCTCCCATAGACCCGGTCGCACCTGAGCCCTTTTGGCCTGGAATGCCGGGATTACC
>CAZZGV010000404.1:0-1304 GCA_964654255.1 uncultured Legionella sp.
ATCTATATCCAACGTCAAAAGATAATAATTGTCATAAGCTAAAACACTTAAAGAACATTTCAATTCGCAGGGTGAATGAATGCGCTCGGGAAGACGCGTCTGCAATTTAACTAAAACATGCTGGGATCCATTTTGTTGCGCGGCATTTTTTAAACAAATTTTCATAATTATTGAGGCTTAAGCTGTTTTTGCAGATTTCAAAATAAAGCATTATAGCGTAAAATAATCATTTTTTATACATATTGAACTCTTCTATGGGCACTAAAGTTATCGTCGGCATGTCAGGTGGTGTTGATTCATCAGTAGCAGCTTGGCTGTTATGTGAAAAAGGCTATCAAGTTGAGGGCCTGTTCATGAAAAACTGGGAACAAGATGATAAAAATGGATACTGTGCGGCGGCGCAAGATCTAGCTGATGCGCAATCCGTATGTGATCAATTACAAATCCCCCTGCATGCGGTTAATTTCTCAAACGACTATTGGGACCGTGTATTTAATCATTTTCTTACAGAATATGAGCACGGTCGAACACCCAACCCTGATGTACTATGTAACAAAGAAATCAAGTTTAAAGCATTTTTAAACCACGCACTTACCTTAGGAGCAGATTTTATAGCCACCGGACATTATGCAAAAGTTCAAACGAACAATGGCCGTGGAACATTATATAAAGCAAAAGACAGAGAAAAAGACCAAACATATTTTTTACATGCCGTTGACCCTGCAGCATTAGCTAAAACACTATTCCCAATTGGCGATTATCTTAAATCAGAAGTTAGAACGTTTGCTAAAGACTTAGGCCTCATTACATACGCCAAAAAAGATTCCACAGGCATTTGCTTTATTGGGGAGAAGCGCTTTAAAACATTTTTGAATGAATATTTACTTGCCAAACCTGGCAACATTAAAAGTGTGAGCGGCGAAAACGTAGGACAACATGATGGATTAATGTTTTACACGCTAGGTCAACGACAAGGTTTAGGGATCGGTGGTTTACAAAAGGGTAACGAGGAGCCATGGTATGTTGTTGATAAAGATACAACCACCAACACATTAATTGTAGCTCAAGGCAACCATCATCCTATGCTTTATGCACAAGGTCTTGTTTGTGGACCTATTCATTGGATAACTGATTGTCACGATAACCTGCCGTTAACCTGTTATGCTAAAACACGCTATCGTCAAGCTGAGCAAGCGTGTGTTATTTCGCCAATGCAAGAAAATCAACGTCATTATGTTATGTTTTCAGCTCACCAACGTGCTGTAACTCCTGGTCAATATATTGTTTTTTATGATAAAAATCAG
>CAZZGV010000405.1:0-1293 GCA_964654255.1 uncultured Legionella sp.
TCCGGACTCCACGTTCACCCAGGCGAATGCCCTGATGTACTTCGAGTTCGCCGGGTCGCCTAAGTCAAAAGACAAACTGGCGCAGGCGAAGAAGAAGATGGAAGAGTCCAGTCGTGCGTTGGAAAAGACCGGCGAGAAAGTGAAGGGAGCATTTGCGGAGCAGAGCCAGGCGGAGCAGAAGACGTTCGACAAAAAGAAAGCGGATCTCGAAAAAGAACTCGGATTCTAGCCATGGACTCAGGCTTCCCTCGCCGTTCGCTTTCCCCAAGCCACATCATTCGACCCTCAGGTCTGCCCACGCTGCGGGCCAAGGCAGCCTCGCCTGAGTTTACGCCGAGTCAAACGCCCAGACCACTCCCAAGATGGCCAGATGTTGGCTCGCTGTCAGCCCCGCCGTACCCGATGAGGTGGAACCGTCGCGAAAAAATCCGCCTTGGGCGCCGGTGGAACGATCGTATCGATGCTCTAACCGGACAATGACCAGCTGCCGGCCTAGATGTTTTTTGTACTCGAGGGTCGTCGTATTCGCCCAGATGAGTTGCTCCTGCTCTGTCATCCGTCCTTGAGGGTCCCAATAGAATTCCGGCCGGATCGCCACGCTCCAGGGACCCGTCAGGTGTCGTTGCGTGAAGAGGGCGGCTCCCATCCAGGTTGCTCGCACGCCTCCTACATCCGCAACTTTCTCCGACCCGACATCGTACGATAGCGCCACCCGCCAGTCCGGTGTACGCCACTCCACGGTCGAATCGGCAAACGTCCGCCAATATTGCATTGCGGTGTCCTGTTGGTCCGGACCGTAATAGACGCTTTGATACACCGTCACATGGTCGCTCGCTCGCCACTCCAGCTTGGAGAGATAACTCGGGAGATCGTTGGCATGCGAAAGATGCAGATACTCCGTCACCACATACAGCCCGAGTTCCAGAGACTTGGTCACCGGGTATGACGCCCCGAACCCGACCAGAAAGTTTGGATTGTAATCGGTGAGGTAGGCGCGCGTGTAATTGAGGTTGTACTTTGCATAGAACTCTTCGTAGGACTTGGCGCCTTTAAACAATCCGGCCGTCAAGGTGACGCCCTCCCCGATGGGTGCGAGATAGCTGACATTCGCGCGCGCAAGGTGTCGAAGGGTGTCCGCGCCTGAAATCGGCTGGGTACCGCCCGGTTGGGGATCGGGCAAAAGGTCGTTAGTGTCATAACCGGCCTGTAATGCCAGCTCTACTCCCCAGCGAGACTGTTCGGCTGGATCTTTGCGTACGTATGCAAGGCCCATATTGGGAGCCAACTCAGTGG
>CAZZGV010000406.1:0-1288 GCA_964654255.1 uncultured Legionella sp.
CCGGGGTGAACTGGTCCACGTCCGCGTGACCACGCCCGAGGACCTGATGACAGGTATCGCAGGTGCCGCAGCCTCCGTGCGGGCAGTGGAGGGCCGCTGCGAAGACCCTCGCGGCCGTGGAGCGCCCCGAGCCGGCGGTGCAAGAGGCGCTCGACCTCTTCGACGTGGACGCGCTGCTCCGGGAACACGGCCGGGACCTGCAGCAATTCCTGACACGCCGACTGGGCTGTACGGAAACAGCCAAGGACATCCTCCAGGACACGTTTCTCCGGCTGCTGCAGAACAGATCCACTGAGGTCCTGACGAATCCGCGCGCCTTTCTCTTCCGCATAGCCACGAATCTGGTCATCGACCACCATCGTCGCGGGCAATACCGCGAGACCGTAACGCTCGACGATCCTGAACGGCCGATCGATCAGGTAGATCCTGCACCCTCGATAGAAACCGTCGTCTGGTCGAAACAGCAGGTCGCGGGCTTGAAACTGGCCATCGAGGAACTTCCTCCCAAATGCCGACAGGTGTTTGTGCTCATCAAGTTTCACCACCTGAGCCATGCCGATGTAGCCGCCAAATTGGGCATTTCCCAAAGCACCGTCGTCAAACACATGGTTAAGGCGGTGGATTGTTGCCGACGCCGACTTCAGGATCTGGAATCCTGAATGTGCCGACCGATGGATGTTCCCCCTTCCTCACTCGTCTACTGTTAATGGGGCCCTATCGAACCGTGAGGTGACAGGGCAACGGCTGACGCGCTACCATGACCACCGCGATGGACATACCAGAACGCGAGACACTCGCCTCGACCGCATCCGAGTGGCTGGTACGGATCGAGTCCGGAACGATCACCGCCGCTGAGCGGCTGCGCTTCGCTGAATGGCTCGCTACCGATTCTTCCCATCGGGAAGCCTATGGGGAGGCTGAACGCTTCTGGCGCGGGCTGGACAATATAGATCCCGAGGACATTCACGAGTTCGATCGTTATCTCACCCAAGACGCACTCGCGGGCGGACGGATAAAGTCCAGCACGTGGAGGCGCTTCGTGGCGATGGTGGCGAGCATCATCCTGGTTGCAGGCATCGGTCTCTGGTTCGCGACCGCCTGGTTCCTGATCGGCGATTACCATACCGCGGTGGGAGAACAGCGGACGCTCACCCTGGCCGATGGATCGGTCGTCCAACTGAATACGGATACGGCACTATCCGTGTCGATGACTGCACAGGCACGACGGCTGACCCTCCATCGAGGAGAAGCGTTCTTCACCGTCGCACCGGATGCGGCTCGCCCCTTC
>CAZZGV010000407.1:0-1282 GCA_964654255.1 uncultured Legionella sp.
TCCTGCGCGAGCAGACAGTACAGCTCCATGAAATTTATCGCAGCCATGGCCGTAGTGGCTGGACTGCCTTGCGGCGCGACGCGGAGCTAATAACCACACCTGAAGGTCCAGAGGACGAATATTTGGGCCGCCGCTTCTCGGAACTGTTGCACTGCAATGACCCCGAACAAACGGACCTTGTTGTTCGCATCAGCGAACCTACCGTGCAATATCATACCCTCAGTGACCGCGAGCGTTGTCGACTTCAAATGCTCGCATATCAGATCGACGGCCAGCATCACCAGGCAGGTACTGGCGAAGCCTTCCTCGCCAGACTCTCACGGGCGCCAGAAATCTACGCTGAACTTGGCGAACTGGGTGGGGTTCTTCGGGCGAAAGGCAACCTGCGCTTTCGCCCGGTACCGGGGCTAATCGACGTGCCGTTGTGCCTTCACGCGAGCTACGGCATTCGTGAAATACTAACCGCAGTCGGTTGGCTGACCGCAGAAAAAAGAATTCCCTTCCAAGCGGGTGTACTTCCCTTGCAAAACCGGAAGGTGGAACTGCTGTTTGTTACTCTCGACAAGTCAGAGGGTTTCCACGATCGAATCGCCTACCGTGATTACGCCATCAGCAGTGAACGATTTCACTGGCAAAGCCAGAATTCAGCCGGGCCTGATACGCCAGCCGGTCGGCGTTATCTTGAGAGCCCCGGAAATGGCTGGTCATTCCAACTCTTCGTCCGTCGAAGCAAAGGGGAGCCCTATCGGGCTTGTGGTCCGGTGACGATCGAGAAGGCAGAAGGAGTAAAACCGATGTCCATAGAATGGAAACTCGGGGTACATCTTCCGGTCCATCTGTTTCAAGAATTCAGCATCCTTAGGGGGCAGTAACATGCTTTGTGATTTAAGGGGTGAGAGAGTCTTCTTGCAGACGGACTTGTCTTTAAACGTACGGCAGGGGTGTAGCCTCGTGGCGAGTTTTTCGTGAACCTAGCCGCTTTCACATGATAGACAAGTGGATGATTGTCCTTACCGAGGGAGACATCATGCCAACTAACGACGAAAGGGCAGAACGTGGCAGGGAAATTCTCGAATTGTATGCAGTGCAGTTTGGTGACCCTAATGACCCAAGCGCCAACTTGACCGACGTGCTGACGGATCTTATGCATCTGACGGCCAAAGAGCCTGAGTTAGGGCTGGAATTTGAGAGCAGCATGAAGATGGCCAGATTTCACTTTGAGGCTGAGGGCCGAAGAATGTCTGGATACTTAACGAGATGAAGGCAGAGGCGGAAAATCTAG
>CAZZGV010000408.1:0-1282 GCA_964654255.1 uncultured Legionella sp.
TCAGTAGAGTGGAGCATATCGGCTTCCTACGGATCGATGCACTAGGAGAAGCCCTGGTGAATGGAGAGAGCACACAACGATCCGGCTCGCAGTGCGAGGAATGCCCACGAGACCCGGATAATTCATAAACGCCCTCGCGAAGCATTTGAGACCGAAACCCGCCGGAGATTCTCGCAAGCCAGCCCGCCAAGGCATATTGTCCCTCCGTCGAGCAGGCCGAACGGAACAGCCACGCCGCGCGAGGGAATCAGACAACGGAGCAGGGATGCATGAATACTTCGCGCTAGGGATATTCCCATTTCTAATGCACATCGAACTCATCCATGATTCATGGCCGAGGCTCACGATCTTGGACAAGAACCTTCAAATGGAACAGGACCTGCCGTTCCAATATCGCCAATGGCGATGGGAACGCACAGGGCAGGTCTTGATCGCCTGCTGCATCGGGGCCGCCCTGCTCGGTCTCTTTGGACATCACCCGTTGGGCTCAGTGACGCAGCAGACGACGGACGGAACGTTTTCAATTCACTATGACCGTTTTGCGCGCGTTGGACGGGCCGACAGTTTGCTGATGAGGCTCGAGCCGGGTGCACAGGGAGACGGGCTGGCGAGTATATGGCTGGATCGGGAGTATCTTGACGCACTGACGCTCACCACCGTTTCACCGACACCGATTCGGACCGAGGCGCGCAAGAACGGCCAAGCCTTTATTTTTCAGACTGACGGCAATCCGTTTACAGCCACGTTCTCAGTTCAATTCCAAACAGCGGGGACCGCACGTGGCCGCATCAGGGCCGACGACGGCGATGCGCTCATCGTGCAGCATTTCGTCTGGCCTTAGTCTGGCCTAAAAGGAGACACCTATGGATGCCATTGTCCGAGGTCTGGTGGTGTATCTGTTTCTGCTCGTGCTGTTTCGCATCGCAGGCCGGCGTACTCTTGGCAGCATCACAAACTTCGATTTCGTACTCCTCTTGATCATCAGCGAGGCCACGCAAAATGCCATGATCGGCAACGATTATTCCGTGACCAACGGCTTCCTCGTCATCCTCACACTAGTCGGTCTCGATATTGCCTTCTCGTATATGAAGCAACAATTCCCTGCGATGGAGCGATACCTGGATGGGCTGCCGTTGATTCTGGTCGATCAGGGCCGGCCACTAAAGGAACTCATGCACCGGGCACGCGTGGATGAACAGGACATTCTCGCGGCCGCGCGAGAGAAGCATGGTTTGGAACGGATGGAGCAGATCAAGTATGCGATTCTCGAAACGAACGGCAT
>CAZZGV010000409.1:0-1276 GCA_964654255.1 uncultured Legionella sp.
CGCTCGAACATCGCCTTTACCATGTCCGGCTGATGTGGTCGGGCTTTGAGCATGCCCATGTCATTCTGGGCGGCGAGAGCTACGTTGCCCTCGCCGAGGGGCTGCAAAACGCATTGTGGGCCGTTGGCGGTGCCCCGGTCGAGCATCGCAGCGACAGCCTGTCGGCCGCGTTCCGCAACCTGGATGCCGATTCCCGGCGGGATCTGACGCTGCGCTATGACGCTCTGTGCGAACATTATGGCATGACGCCCACACGCAATAACCGCGGCATTGCCCATGAGAATGGCGGGATCGAGAGTCCGCACGGGCATTTGAAAGCTGCGATAAAGGACGCGCTGTTAATGCGCGGATCACGCGATTTTGACGATCTGGCGAGCTACCGGCACTTCATCGACGAGGTTGTCAGCCGCAAAAACCGGCGTAACGGCCCCCGCATCGATGCCGAGCGTGCGGCATTGCAGCCACTGCCTGGGGCTCGCACCAGCGATTATGAGGAGACGATCGTCACGGTCACATCGACCAGCAGCTTCACCCTTCGCAAGGTGTTCTACACCGTGCCTTCGCGACTGATCGGACACCGGCTGCGTGTTCGGCTTTATGACGACCGGCTCGATCTCTTTATTGGCGGCACGCACTTGATGACGTTGCCGCGGGGACGGTCCTTCAACAACGGTGCCCATGGCCATGTGGTCGATTACCGACACATCATACATAGCCTGCGGCGCAAACCGATGGCGCTCCTGAAGCTGGTATATCGCAATCAGCTGTTCCCGCGTGAAGCCTATCGGCAGATCTTCGAACGGCTCATTGCCGCCTTGCCCGAACGGGTCGCTTGCCGGCATATGGTCGAGTTGTTGGCCATGGCCCATGAGAGGGCCTGTGAGGCCGAACTTGCCGAACTGCTAACGACCGACATGGCCGCCGACCGCCTGCCTGACATGGCTGCTCTACGTACACGCTTTGCGCCTGATCCGGCCGCGCTTCCCCACGTTGTTGTGGAACTGGTCCCGCTTGCCACATACGATGTTCTCATGGCGGGAGAAGCCGCATGAGCCGGAACGCACCCACTATCGATGCCCAGCGGCTCAGCCTCATCCTGAACGATTTACGCCTGCCGGCGATCAAACTGGTCTGGTCCGACTTCACCACCCGAGCCGACAAGGAAGGCTGGCCGGGCGCCCGTCTGCTCGCGGCGCTCGCCGAGCATGAGATCGCCGAACGGGACCGCCGCAGGATCGAAAGGCATCTGGGCGAAGCCCGCCTGCCACCGGGCAAG
>CAZZGV010000410.1:0-1273 GCA_964654255.1 uncultured Legionella sp.
CCGCCGGCCAGGCAGTTTGACGGACACGGACCTCATCTTGCGATGCCTGAATGTAACGATCGATCGCATGGATGAACCAGAGCGAGGCGTCGATCGTATTGTATTCCGGCCGCTCGCCGACATCGGGAAAACGATTCGGCACCATTCCCTCCGAGACATGCGCCGCAAAGGACTCAATGACCTGCCAGGCGACGTCATGGCGGCCGGTGACAAGACAGAGCCCCGGCAATGAGATAAACGTGTCTCGCCCCCAGTCGGTGAACCAGGGATAGCCGGCGATCACCGTCTGCCGATTCCTTCGCTCGGATAGATAACATTCCGCGGCACGCCAGAGTTCGCGGGCCAAAGAATCATCAGCCGGACCGGCTTGTCGGACTGTGTCGCGGCGGGCCTTCTCACCCTTCACGAGGGCGACGACATCGAGCCGATCGACGGCCTCGCTGGTAAGGACCATGGCCTGGGTGGATCCGGACTCGAGATCGAACGTGAACTCTCCGGGCGACCACCAGTCTTCTTCGCTATCCAGCCCCCGTTGCCGTTCGACGGGAAATTGGAGGTGGCGATACCATTCGGGTTCATGACGATACCTTCCCGAATGAACCGCTCGCACTGGCGGCACATCGGGGTAGAGCTGCCAGGCGACGAGCCCGTCCCCGATCGACGCCTCCGTCGAGAGACTCTCGTTTTCGTGATGCGTCCCGTGATAGTCGCGCCCGGTGAGTTTCGGTCTCACACGAAGCAAGGCCCGTTGGTTCTTCCTGCCGAGCAGCGTCCATCGCACAATGACCAGATCACGACCCTGAATCAACAAGATCTCCCGCTGGAGCCTCATGCCGTTGCAGGCGAACGTCCAGATCGGCCAGGGGTCGATCGAGAACTCGACACAATTTTCATATCCGGCCGGATGGACGGCGCCTGGATAGAGATTGGTGGACAGTGGAATGACGTGAGCGTCGATCGCGAGCCATTCTTCAAGGTGGTTGACCAACACGAACCGTTCACTCGGCGGTTTGCGAGCGGTCAATAAGAGCGCATGGTACCGGCGGGTATGGGCCCCCGAGACCGTACCGGAAGCGAATCCCCCTCTCCCGTTTTGCTCAAGCCATTCGAGGCTCAACACCCGTGCGAGGTCTTGGCAGTCTTGCGGGCCGATCTTCATGTCAGACTCCCAGCGTTCAGCCATCCACCTTTGAAAGAATGCCTCCGTTGCCTGCGCTTGCTGATTGTGAGAGCTGACGGCTGCTTCACTCCCCCGATTGCTGAATCAGCTTGG
>CAZZGV010000411.1:0-1269 GCA_964654255.1 uncultured Legionella sp.
GATGGACGAACCGTTCGGCGCGGTGGATGCGAAGGTACGCCAAGAGCTGCGCGAGTGGCTGATCCGCCTGCATACGGACCTGAATGTCACCAGCCTGTTTGTCACGCACGATCAGGAAGAGGCGATGGAAGTGTCCGGCCGCATCATCGTGTTCTCGAAAGGCAAACTGGAGCAGGCCGGCTCACCTGCGGACGTGTATGAAGAGCCCGCCACTGAATTCGTGGCGAGATTCATCGGTTCGATGAACATCGTGGCCGGCGTGGCCCGGCGCGGGCAGGTACAGATCGGCTCGCTGGAATTTCCCGCGCCAGGATTTCCCGACGGGCAGACGTTGCAAGTGGGATTTCGTCCCTACTATGTCAAAGTGGCAGAGGATCCCGCGCGCTATCGTCAGCAGGCGAGACTACGGCACATCTATTTTCTTGGCGTGGCCTACCGGCTCGAAATTGAAACCCCCGACGGAATCATCCTCCGTTCCCGCATGAACAAGGAAGAGTTCCGGCGCTGCCACTTTACCGTGGGCCAAGCCGTCTCGTTCGCCGTCACGCATTTCCGCATTCTTCCCCAAGAGGGCACGAGCCCCTCGCCGGGCGCAGAGGCCGCGAAACCGATCACCGGCCCGCTGACACCGTAGCAGCAAGCGCTGGACAGTCTCGCACCGGGGCGAACCTAACCGGCGGCACAGCAGGCACCCCTTGGCTATTACGCCTAAAATCAAGTTGACGCCGAATTAAGACCCTGATATTCAGCTTCTGTTTTTTCTTCTCACGGTGCCCGGCGAATGCTCCTCACGACATTCGTTCGGACAGTGCGATGGCGTTTCACCGTCATTATCGGAAGCAGGCTGCCGGGAATGACTCTCGCGATTACAATTACTCCGAGTCAACCAGCCTCATATTCTGAAAGCGAATTCATCGCTTTTTACCGGACCTGTCAAAGCGATGGAGCATAATCTCCACATACGCCCGGTTGCTGCTGCAGGCGTTGTCAGGATACAACGGCACAAGATGGGCCGCCAGGCATGAGGAAGGAGAATTCTACTCAATTTCCTCACCACCTTGCCTCCGCCTTTCAGGCCTGGATGGCGAAAACATGCGGCTAATCAACAGATGCGAATTCAGGGGTCTTGTCTATATCGATGTCCGATCGAAGTGGGGTGAATCAGCCGGATAATTCAGACAGAGTGGAGACGATTCGTATGTTGATGGAGGATCCTCCGCACTCCTGACGCGACTTGTCGCCGGGCCGACCGTCGGGACCGGCTCGAAC
>CAZZGV010000412.1:0-1266 GCA_964654255.1 uncultured Legionella sp.
TGGTCACGCCTGCAGGTATCGCAGCAAAGGCTACTGCTAATTCAGCACCGGTTTTGTTGCCGAGGCTATTCTCGCTCAAATCAAGCCTGGTCACGCCGGCAGGTATCGCAGCAAAGGCTACTGCTAATTCAGCGCCGCGTTTATTGAAGAGGTCATTCCCACACAAATCCAGCCTGGTCACGCCTGCAGGTATCGCAGCAAAGGCTGCTGCTAATTCAGCGCCGGGGTTATAGTCGAGCTCATTCCAGCTCAAATCAAGCGTGGTCACGCCTGCAGGTATCGCAGCAAAGGCTACTGCTAATTCAGCACCGGTTTTGTTGCCGAGGCTATTCTCGCTCAAATCAAGCCTGGTCACGCCGGCAGGTATCGCAGCAAAGGCTACTGCTAATTTTTCGACGCTCACTTGACCAAGATCGGATAATCGATAATACATTGAGTGCCTCACAATATTTTTTGTCAATCAAAATTAGACACCGATTGTACACCAAAAACATTTTTTGTTTAAAAAACCAACCCTTGAGCCAAATTAAAACAAAAATAAACTCGAGGGATAACTATCCATGCATTAATTGTTCAATATATCGTCTACATGTTAGTGGCTTATTTAAATAATTAACCATTTGCCGACTTCCTCCAGTACCGGTTATAACGAGTGAACCATAATGAAGCATGCTACCTAACAATGATTGACGAATATCGATACTTTCTATTTTACTTAATGGAATATCCAATGTTTTGCGCACCAATACGCCAGTACATAGAATCACTTGATTTTTTCTGATTGTTAATGAGGAAAATTGATAGGTCATCCAAAACATCGCGCCCCAAAGAATAGCAAATATAGCCATAAACAAGGCAACATAATGAAGCTGCTCAAATCGCATTGCAAGAAAACCAGCAAAGCACAGCAGCACACAAGGCCAAAAAAAGAGGATCCAATGAAGACGAGCTTGATATACGGTGTTACTATCTTTCATTTGTAATCCTTGTTTAGTTACTTATTGTATAATTTTTTAATTACCATAAGGCAGATAATGATACTGTGCTATTTTAACTTAAAACAGTGTTTGATTAAAATTTCATTATGCTGCATTATTTTTTGGTAGTAATGTAGGCATTGGACCTCATGTTTACCCATCACGCAAGGTATTATATTAATTGCAATACTTATTCTTAAGACTTCTGCCAATTAGCGCAAAAACCTGTGTCGCATGGCATATGGTAGGATAGTTTTGTAACATAGTCTTAGAAAACGCTCTAAGAATA
>CAZZGV010000413.1:0-1255 GCA_964654255.1 uncultured Legionella sp.
GAAATTTCAATGAAAATATAGCCTTGATATTTCAAGGCTATATTTTTTATTCCTGACGTTTCATTGCGTCAAAAAACTCAGCAGTGGTTTTATGATTTTTCATACGCTCTAGTAAGAACTCAATGGCATCGCATTCGTCCATTGATTGCAGGATTTTACGTAATATCCAGGTACGTTGAAGTTCTTCTGGACTTAACAGTAAATCTTCACGGCGTGTGCCAGAACGATTGATGTTAATAGCAGGGAATATACGGCGTTCTGCAATACTACGCGCCAGATGGATTTCCATGTTACCGGTACCTTTGAATTCTTCGTAAATCACTTCGTCCATTTTAGAGCCGGTATCGACGAGTGCTGTAGCAATAATCGTTAAGCTACCACCTTCTTCGATATTACGTGCAGCACCGTACAAACGCTTAGGCCGTTGCAATGCATTTGCATCCACACCACCAGTTAATACTTTTCCAGATGAAGGGATCACGGTGTTATAAGCACGTGCCAAACGGGTGATAGAGTCAAGCAAGATAACCACATCACGTTTATGCTCAACAAGACGTTTGGCTTTTTCAATCACCATTTCAGCAACTTGCACGTGACGGTTGGCGGGCTCGTCAAATGTACTAGCAACAACTTCACCTTTGACCGAGCGTTGCATTTCTGTTACTTCCTCTGGACGCTCATCGATTAATAATACAATCAGGTAACAATCTGGATGATTTTTTTCAATTGAGCGTGCCAAATTTTGCAGCATCAATGTTTTCCCTGCTTTCGGTGGGGAAACAATCAATCCACGCTGACCGCGACCAAAAGGGGCGCACAAATCAACAACACGGGCTGTTAAATCTTCTGTACTGCCATTACCTTGTTCCATCACCAAACGTTTCGATGGAAATAATGGCGTTAAATTTTCAAACAGAATTTTTCGTTTTACGCTGTCTGGTTGATCAAAGTTAATTTCATCTACTTTTAGTAGAGCAAAATAACGCTCGCTGTCTTTGGGTGGGCGAATTTTACCCGTAATGGTGTCACCAGTGCGCAAGCCAAAGCGCCGTATTTGGCTGGGTGATACGTAAATATCATCCGGTCCAGCTAAATAGGAATCATCTGAAGAGCGTAAAAATCCAAAGCCATCCGCTAAAATTTCAACAACACCATCGCCATGAATGTCTTCCCCTTTAAGCGCGTGGGCTTTGAGGATGGTGAAAATGATGTCTTGCTTGCGCATGCGGGAGGTGTTTTCTACGCCCATTTCTTG
>CAZZGV010000414.1:0-1255 GCA_964654255.1 uncultured Legionella sp.
TCTGAGCTGACCTGCACGGTGATCGTGGCATGTTCGGATCGGGCATGCTTCACCACGTTCATTAACAGTTCCCGCACCGACTGATACAGCAGGATGGCCTGATCCTCCGGCAGCACGAGCCGTCCTGCGACCACCTGCACCTCAACCTTCAGTCCATGCTGCTCCATCATGCCACCCAGCCACTGCAAAGCCTTCAGCAGTCCGAACTCATGCAGGACGGGCGGACTCAACTGAGCCACCAGGGATCGTGTATAGGTCAGGGATTGATCCAGCAGTTGATCGAGATCATGCACCCATTTTTCCTGGCTGAGCGTGACCTGCTTGCGAAGCTGGGTGAGCTTGATACGTCCTAGAACCAGTAACTGCGCGAGGTAATCGTGGAGCTCGGACGCAATCCGGCGACGTTCCTTTTGTTCCGTGAGGGTGACCTCGGTCGCCAGGGACCGCAGGCGCTCTTGCGAACGCGTCAATTGCTCGGTCCGCTCTCGAACGCGCTCCTCTAAATCCGCTGTCCACTGCCGCAGCTGTTCTTCCGCTGCCTTTCGTTCAGTAATGTCGACAAAGGCGCCGGTCATATATTCAGGACGGCTATCCGTACCCAGAGAAATGGGCTTCCCCCGCTCGTACATCCATCGTATGCCCCCGTCCGGAAGCACGATCCTGAATTCAGCTTCGAAATCTACGGCTGTATCCCGACATGGTTCGCACGCACGAAGCAGAGTCCGGCGGTCGTCCGGATGGACCAGGTGTAGAAATTGATCGAGTGACGTAGCCGTCTGGCCGGAAGCGAACCCGAAGAGTTGGCCGACCGCATCATCCCAGCTCATTTCATCGGTCCGAAGATTCCAGCGAAAGGTCCCTGTGTGCGACGCGCTGAGCGCGATAAGCAGCCGCTCCGACTTCTCTCGCAGATCGTCCTGGGCCTGCCTGAGGCCGCTGATATCCAGATTGATCCCGGCCCACCCGACGATACGGCCGAGATCATCCCGCATCGGCACCCCGCGCGCCAGGATCGGATGATAGTGCCCGTCCACCCCCAGGACGCGATGCTCGTAATCCCATACGCTTCCCGTCCGCACGCACTCTCTCCATGCGAGGATCGTCCGTTCGACGTCATCCGGATGCAGCACACGTCCCCAGCCGAATCCCGCGCACTGCTCCTGAGTCAATCCCACGAGGGCCAGGAATGATTCGCTTGCATATGTATTTTCTCCCTCTGCGTTGCAGACCCAAATACCGAAGTCGATGGACTCTC
>CAZZGV010000415.1:0-1252 GCA_964654255.1 uncultured Legionella sp.
TAAATCACGGATTTCACCTATCATAACTACGTCTGGATCTTGCCGTAGGATAGCGCGTAATCCTTTTGCAAACGTCATCTGTACTTTGGCGTTTACTTGTGTTTGACCAACGCCAGGTAAGTCATATTCAATCGGGTCTTCAATCGTTAATATGTTGCGACTTACTTGGTTAAGCTCTGTAAGCATGGCGTAGAGTGATGTGGTCTTTCCTGAGCCAGTAGGGCCTGTAACAAGGAGAATGCCATGCGGTTCGGCAATCATTTTACGGATAGTAGTTAGCGTTTTTTTTTGCATACCTAGCAAATTCATATCAAGTTGGGCGGTATTTTTATCTAATATTCTAAGTACAATACGTTCACCATGGTTAGACGGGAGGGTTGATACACGTACGTCGATATTATGCCCGCCAATACGTAAAGCAATACGTCCATCTTGTGGTATACGTTTTTCGGCAATATCTAATTTGGCCATTACTTTTACGCGTGAAATAACAAGCGGTGCTATACCTCGTTGGATTTCAAGAACCTCTTGTAAAACACCATCAATTCGATTACGTACTAACACACGGTTTTCATAGGTTTCTATATGAATATCAGATGCTTTTTGTTTAATTGCTTGGGTAAACAAGGCATTTAGTAAGCGGATAATGGGCGCATCATCTTGGATATCTAGCAAATCTTCACTCGCAGGAAGCTGGCCTGCAAGTTGATTTAAATCTATATCTCCTTCCATTCCTTCAGTTGCATCAAGAATGCTTGATTGTGATTGATAAGCTGTAGCAAGATGTTGCTGAAACTCTGCGGTATTTACTTCTTGTAAGTGCAGTTGGCATTGTAATAATCGTTTAACTTCAGCAAAGACGCGCAATGGGGTATTGGGCAAGTGATACAAACAGACACTTTGATCGTTTTCAATTTCAAGCGCCACAATGCCTTGCTTTTTAGCAAAAAGGTAAGGTAAGCGTTGTGGCTTGCTGTGTTTTTCCATAACTTATTTAGTCGCCATAACGTGTTCTTGGGGTGTTGAGCGAGTAAATGGTTTAGGTAGTGCATTGATGTGCCAAGGAGGCAATAAGGAGTCTTTGGTGTGTGAGTTATATGTTTGTTTTCGCAGCATTTCTAGTTGATCCTGGCGTAAGTCATTATATTTGGCACCAGTTATCCGTAAGGTATCAGGTTCGCTTTTGAGAATCCGGGGTCTAATAAACACCATCAATACCTTTTTTTCACGATCAGAAATTTTATGTTGAAAC
>CAZZGV010000416.1:0-1251 GCA_964654255.1 uncultured Legionella sp.
GGGCTTCAGGTACCGCTCAGGGGCTCGTTGCCGGTGTCGGCGGCTTTTCGGCTCAATCAACAGGGCACCGTGGAGATCAAGGGCACTCTGCAATTGGACCCCCTGCAAGCAGCGCTCGCCCTGAAACTGGTCCATATCGGCCTGCGGCCCTTCCAACCCTATCTCGACCGTACCATGCAGGTTGACATCAGAGCCGGCGAATTGGAATTGGACGGGGAGTTGGCGTATCGCAGCCGACATGACCCCGAACCGATGCTCCGGTATACGGGACAGGTGGGGGTGAACAATCTGCACGTGGCCGATAAGACGTCTGCCCAGGAATTTCTTGGCTGGACGGCTCTGGCGTTGAACAAGGTTGAGCTGGAGGTGGCTCCGACAAAGGTGAAGATCGCGGAGATCGCCTGGCGCGATCCGGCGATCCGCTTTGTAACGGCCAAAGACGGAACCACGAATCTTTCGCGCGCGCTGAAGGCGCCGGTTGCAGGTCCGGCACAGCCGCCGGTGTCGAAGGCGGTTGAGGCAACCGCTCTTAAGAAGGCGACGGCTCCGATCCCCGTCGAGGTGAATGTGATCCGATTGTCAAAATTGTCGGCCACGTTCATCGATGAGTCGATCGACCCGGTTGTCACCACTGGTATTCAAGACCTGAGCGGTACGATCAAGGGGTTGTCCTCCAAGCAGATCGCGAAAGCGGAAGTGGCGCTTGCAGGGAGAGTGGATGAGGTGGCTCCGCTGAAGATTCAGGGGCAGATCAACCCATTGAGCGAGGATGCGTTTACGCATTTGACCTTCCTCTTCAAGGGAGTCGACCTCACGGCTGTGTCGCCCTACGCCGGCAAGTATGTCGGGTACCCGATCACCAAGGGCAAGCTTTCGCTTGATCTCATGTATGAGGTGTCCAAGCAAAAACTGGTGGGGGAAAACAAAGTCCTCGTCGATCAGCTGACGTTCGGAGAGAAAACCGACAGCACGGAGGCCACGAGCCTGCCGGTTCGTCTGGCTGTGGGGTTATTAAAAGACCGCCGGGGACAAATCGATATCAATCTGCCGGTGCGCGGCGATCTGAACGAACCGGACTTTCGCTACGGTCGGGTGGTGTTGAATGCGCTGGTCAATCTAATCACCAAAGTGGCCACCTCTCCGTTCTCCGCGCTGGGCGGGCTGGTCGGCGTCAGCGGCGAAGACTTGCAGTTCATCGAATTCATGCCCGGCAGCGAGGTGCTGGAGGGCTCGGAACAACGAAAGATCGAG
>CAZZGV010000417.1:0-1246 GCA_964654255.1 uncultured Legionella sp.
AAGTGATCAATGTAGAAGTCATCCCTTTGAGGGCGAACTATGACTGACCCTTCCACACAATTCGATAAATACTGTTCTACGGGAATAGACGGCCTGGATGAAATACTCGGTGAGGGCTTACCCGCGAACTGCTTATATTTAGTGCAGGGAGACCCCGGGTCAGGCAAGACGACGTTAGCGCTTCGATTTCTCCTTGAAGGCGTGCAGCTGGGAGAAAAAACTCTCTATATCACCCTCTCAGAGACAAAAGAAGAGTTACTGAAGGTCTCCCGTTCGCATGGCTGGTCACTGGACTCCATTGCGCTATTTGAACTGTCGGCCATCGATTCTCTTATACGACCAGAGGCACGAACCACGGTGTTCCACCCTTCGGAAATCGAGCTGACAAGAGTGAGCGAATTATTGATCGAGGAAATTCAACGAATCCAGCCGACTCGGATCGTATTCGATTCACTTTCCGAGTTCCGACTGATGGCTGAAACCGCTTTACGCTATCGGCGACAGCTCATGAACCTGAAACAAGAACTCACCAAGTACAACATCACGGCGCTGCTGTTGGATGACAGAATGGAGAATAGCCGGATTGGCGGAGACCCTCATGTGCTGAGCCTCACGCATGGCGTCATCGAAATGGAACAGTTGTCACCCGACTACGGGCGGTCCAGACGAAGGCTGCGTGTCTTGAAGATGCGCGGGAAGAGATTCCGTGAAGGCTATCACGATTACAGCATTGAGACGGGGGGGTTGCGAGTGTTTCCTCGGATTACTGCATCTGATCATCGAGTGGATTTTGTGCCGCAAGCTGTCTCAAGTGGCAACCAAGAGTTCGATAATCTTCTCGGTGGCGGGCTCGATCGGGGAACAACAACCCTGATCATGGGTCCAGCCGGAACGGGAAAATCAACGCTGGCGATACAATATGCGGCACAGATGGCCCAAGGAGGCGAATCGAGCATCCTGTTTGCCTTCGACGAAATTCGCGGCATCGTCCTCGCGCGTGCGACAGCTGTCGGGTTGGACATTACGCGGCATGTTCAGACGGGCACCATAGATGTGCAGCAGGTGGACCCGGCCGAACTCTCTCCCGGGGAATTCGGAATGCGTATTCGTCGGGCAGTGGAAGGCGGTTGTAAGCTAGTCATCATCGACAGTCTCAATGGCTACTTAAATGCGATGCCCGGTGACCAGTATCTCATCAACCAACTGCACGAAATGTCCTCGTACCTCAATCAGAAAGGCGTCGTCA
>CAZZGV010000418.1:0-1245 GCA_964654255.1 uncultured Legionella sp.
GGCCATGATTATTTCCACCATGCGAGTAATTCAAAGAACGCCATGGCTGCGACTAAGTACCAGCGTGCAGTAATGGCGGTTTTGATTTGGGTTATATCAGGATTGCTGTTTAGGCGCGTGGTGATGAGGTTGATAAGCAGAGGCCAGATCCAGAATAATGCCAGGTAAAAACTGACGTGTGCCAGCAGGAATTGAAGTTGGTGAGTGTTGAAAAATGTTCGTACTTGGTTGAGTTGATGGGTATGGTTTAGCAACTGCGGCGCGAAAATTAATAGCAACGCCGCTGGCACGATGAATTGAATCGTGACTATAATTGTTGAACGGATGGTTTTGTTTAGCATGGGATTGGTTCCTTAGGGTGGTTCAAATGAGAAATAATGGGTTGTTGGCAATCAAGGTCTTCAAAGTGCTTTGGAAATTCACGTTTACTGCTCTGAGTATTGTTTTGGCAATTGGATCGGATGGTCGATCGGTAGGACGCCACTCGCCAATGAAAGCCCAACTTCTCCATGAAGATGGGTTGATTAGTGATGCTGAGTACATGAGATCGCTGCGTGGCGATTCTTAGGTTATCGATAATCATGGTAATGCCACCCTACCGGCTAATTTCGCTCCTTGAGTCGCTATTTGCTCGGCTGATTTTACAGCGGCTTTGCTATGTTCTTCTGATTGAGAAATGAGTCCTGATAATGCCGATCCGGCTTCTCCGCCAAAATGACTCGACAATCTCAGCAACAACATTGGCGCAATGAAATAAAACATCACCGCCATATTCCGCATAGCTGAAATGGCATCGTTTTTTCCCAATGGATCCAGTACGCTACGCTCGATAAATCCGACCAGATGCCAGAGATACTGAATGAAAATCGCCATGATAAATAACCCACAGATGCTGCCTAAAGCCTTGGGGTTATAACCACTGAACGCAAGGATTATGGGCGTTAAAATAATCATGAAAAAATATAAGAACGCTTGCATCACGGGAAGGGTTTGCATGATGGCTTCGCGCTTCAGGGGCGTTGATGTCCATGATTTTGCAAATTGACCAACGTTTACTAACGCATGGGCAATGCCACCGCCTACTGCGCCATTGCTGTTTGAAATGAGATTCTTCACGCTATTGGCTTGTACATCACGACTGTCGTTCAGTAACATTTTGGCAATGTAGTCTTCTGATCCGAGATTCGAACCCCATGCCTTTGGATGTTTGCGTTTGTAATCACGGACTCTTTCTAATACGGCTGA
>CAZZGV010000419.1:0-1238 GCA_964654255.1 uncultured Legionella sp.
GGCCTGCCAACTACCTGAAAATATAATAAACACAGAAGATTCCAAAATGAAATTGAATGAACTGATGTCCTGGGTGGCAATTGCGCTAATTACTATAGCCGCTTTTTTTGGAACGTATTATTTTCATTTTTCGGCGCCCATAAAAGCTTTAATCTGGATTGGTTGGTTCGTGTTAACATTTGTTTTTGGATTCTTTACAGCTAAAGGCAAAGAAGTTTTTGACTTTGCAAAAGAAGCAAAAATTGAATTGCAAAAAGTTGTTTGGCCTACACGCCAAGAGACAATACAGACCACATCAATTGTTATGGTTATGGTTGCAGTAACAGGATTTGTTCTTTGGGGAATAGATTCTGGTATGCTATGGGCTATTGGTAAATTAACACACTTAGGTTGATATTACGGTGGAAGAACAAAAATCTAAACAGTGGTATGTGGTGCATGCATATTCAGGGTATGAAAATTTTGTCATGAGCGAGATCACCTCCAGAGCTCAACACCACAACCTTGAAAATAAAATAGGTGAAGTGGTTGTTCCTTCTGAAGAAGTTGTAGAAATGCGCGCAGGACAAAAGCGTAAAAGCACACGAAAATTCTTTCCTGGCTATGTGCTAGTTAATATGGTTATGGATGATGAAACATGGCATATGATTCGAGCCATACCTAGAGTTCTAGGATTTATAGGTGGAACAAGTCAGACACCAACGCCAATATCAGATAAAGAAGCGAAAGCAATTATGCAACGCGTCGAAGATGGCGTAACCAAACCTAAACCAAAAATATTATTTGAACCTGGTGAATTGGTCCGAGTAAAAGAAGGCCCATTTGTGGACTTCAACGGTGTTGTTGAAGAAGTTAACTATGAAAAAAGTCGTTTAAGAGTCGCGGTTTTAATTTTTGGACGTTCTACACCAGTTGAGCTGGAATTTAGCCAAGTAGAAAAAACTTAAAGCATGCAGTATAATGCGCCCTTTTTAATAATCTTTGATATTCGCCCCGGCCTAAAAAGCTGGGGTGGCTTGTTTGGTGAAATCATTGATTATGGTGACGCTGGGTAAGAACCAGATTAAAAATAATTTGGATACATTGAAGTGAAAAATTTTGGTTCACTTTAAAATAACATGTTTGATGTAAAATTTTAATTTCAAGTAACCGGGAAGCTTAATTAATTATATTAATGATTAAAAGCGTTATACCCATAAGGAGTCGATATGGCTAAAAAAGTAGAAGCATATATTAAA
>CAZZGV010000420.1:0-1232 GCA_964654255.1 uncultured Legionella sp.
TGGAGTTCGTACGAATGCTGTCTAGCAATCTGTGGGCACCAAGCGCTAAAACCATCCACAGGGTAAATCGTCAAGGTGACGCAGTGGGTCTCGCTTCGTTTCCTCCATCAAATGAAAGCCGTGTACATTTTTTAATAAAAGTCATAGATGAACTGAAACTTAGCAATGGTTCGTCCGTCATTGAATCGGTCCTTACTCAAATGAGTGTCCTATGGCGAAAAGGATCGGCCGACAAAGAAGATTTGATCAGTCTTTTGGACAGGTTGACTAAGCGAGGGCTTAAAAGGGATGAAGTAGCTTTCACCGCTGCGCGAGACTGCTTACTGTCAGACCCACAGACCGATGCAGAGTTTCGAGCTGCAGCCGATTTCTATCAAAACTACCCTGAAGCGGTTCCGGATGAGAAGCGTGATGCCTTGAAAGAGTCATTCAAGGCCTTTGCCTCAGATCATCCTGCAAATAGTGATGACGATCCAGATTGGATTCGTGATGCGGTAGCAGACATTCAATACGTCGGGCAACGGATTGGTATAGACGTAGATGAGTATACTCAAACACTGTTAGAGCGTGCCGACGAGATTGAAAGCGAGCGTGCTAATGAATCAGAGCCCGATTACGACGAGAGAGGCTGGGAAGGGTCAGATTCCGACATTGACGACGTTCAGAGCATGTTCGAGGGACTAAGAAGCGACCTGCAGGCGCCATAGTCTTATAATTCACTGTCATTAATCATAATCTCGTCGGCTTGTGCACCACGTTAAGCTTTCTCCCACCTATAACTCTTAGTCTTTTGATTTCGATCGGACGAGCCAGCTTTGAGCACCCAACCCGTCAGATCCTTTGCCGCTTTAAGAAAGTTGTTCGATTCGCCATATGGCAGTAGCCTGATTTGCCATCCAATTTTGTCGAGCAGCTAGCCTTTCTGGCGTCCAATCTGCATTGTCGGTTGCAATCTTCTTCGTGAGACCGAAAGTGCTTTCGGCATAAACCAATCGCTTCAGCGCATAGGTTGCATTTCCGATCTCCTTGTTCTGGGCTGAATGCAACAAAGTTAAATTTCCAAGACGAAAGACCAATGCTTCAATTTCCTCTTCAGAAAATACCTCCCATCCTCCTTCTGGATTTTCTGGAAGAACATGCTCGAGGTTAAAACTCGTGCTATCGAAATCTAAATCTTGGCCCGTAAGCCGCTTTTCCAGTGAACATAAAATATACCTGACAACTCGTTTGTT
>CAZZGV010000421.1:0-1232 GCA_964654255.1 uncultured Legionella sp.
CGTGCGCGGATCAATGTCCTCTCGGAATGTCGAGAACGTTGGAGCAAAGCCATAACCCGTTGGGCGAGGCTCAATAGGCGAAACCGGACGGAGGTCGAGGAGGCGCCTGCTCCCGATCGCAACGACGAATATCTGCTGTACCAGACATTGATAGGCGCATGGCCGCTCATGTCGATGGACGAGGTCCGCTACGAGGAGTTCGTGACACGCATCGAGCGGTACATGATCAAGGCAGTTCGGGAGGCCAAGCGGCACACAAGTTGGATTAATCCTCACCCGGCCTACGAAGCCGCGCTGAGCCGGTTCATTCGCGCCATACTGTCGAGCCGGATGGCCAACCCGTTTCTGGACGACTTCCTGCCGTTTCAGTCGATGGTGGCTCGATACGGCATGTACAACAGCTTGTCGCAGTTGTTGGTGAAGCTGGCCGCTCCCGGCGTTCCGGATTGTTACCAAGGCGCGGAATTATGGGAATTGAATCTTGTCGATCCGGACAACCGGCAACCGGTGGATTACACGCTGCGCACCAGGATGTTGGAGGACTTCGATCGAGCGGCAAAAGAGGGAGCGAGCGAGCGCATCCCCATGCTTCGCGGTCTGGTGGAGTCCTGGCAGGACGGACGCCTGAAACTGTTTGTCCTCCAGGCGGCATTACGTCACAGGCGTGCATGTCCGGAATTGTATCTTGATGGGGATTACGTGGCCCTGGACTGCGAGGGCCCCCGGAGTGGGCATCTCTGCGCATTCGCGCGACTGCACCGGGATCAAGCGGTGGTGGCGGTTGCTCCGCGTCTCATGGCCGGACTGGCCGACGCGGAAAGGGACGGCCTTTCCGACGATCTCTGGCGTGACAACTGGGTGACGGTACCTTCCTGGAAAAACGGATCGGTCTATGAGCACCTGTTCACCGGCGAACGATTTGAAACGTGCAACCGGGGTGAGCGCCAGGTCCTGCCGGTCGGACAACTGCTGAAGCACAGTCCTGTGGCCTTGCTGATGCGGTGCGCATGATTCGTCCTGGATATGATGTCTAGGGGGCTTCCTAGCTGTCCCTCACCTCGAAGGGCGTTATGAATGATAATACGAGGTCACGGTGACTGCCTCAGAGCATCGCATACCAATATAAGGAGGGATTCTCATGGCACTACAGACGGGGCGACGATTGTTGGCGGCTTCCACGATAGAGGGCACGCCGGTGCAGAATCAGGCGGGAGAAGATCTGGGAGAGATCA
>CAZZGV010000422.1:0-1231 GCA_964654255.1 uncultured Legionella sp.
CAATTAGTGAGTAACAAACAACAGACTACTGCTATGAGGGCGCACATTATTTTTTTATACGTCATCGCATCATTCTCCAGAGATGTTTAAACTTCCTTTATTGGCAAGCTATAGTAAGTTTAAGGTTGATTAAAATCAATGTGTTTAGTAGTTGATACCTGCGTTTTCAAATTATCTATGGCTCTAATATTTGACGATTAGTGCTGGCCTATTTATAATGCTCCGGTGCTTCAAATACATCGGTACTCTCTAAAAAGGTTAGTTGTTGCCTTTCATTTTATTAAGCTGTACATAAGAGTAAATCATGGTAACTATAAAATCGCCTGAAGAAATTGAAAAAATGCGTGTTGCTGGTCATTTAACCGCAAAGGTGCTTGAAGCGGTCAGCGAGTTTATTAAACCTGGCATAACAACCATGCAAGTCGACGAATTTTGCGAACGTTACATTGTTGACACACTAAAAGCGATTCCTGGTAGTAAAGGTCAATATGGCTATCCTTATTCTGTAAACACATCCCTTAATCATGTTATTTGCCATGGCATGCCATCATCTAAGCAGCTTTTAAAAAGTGGTGACATTATCAATGTTGATATAACCGTTATCAGTGATGGTTATTATGGTGATAGCAGTAAAATGTTTTGTATCGGGACACCAGCTCCACACGCAAAACGTTTGGTGGATGTCACGCAGCAATGTCTTTATAAAGGTATTTCTGTAGTAAAGCCAGGGGTTACGCTAGGTGATATTGGACATGCTATTCAACAACATGCTGAAAAAAATAATTACTCGGTGGTGCGTGAGTATTGCGGCCACGGTATTGGAAAAAAAATGCATGAAGATCCACAAGTGATGCATTATGGAAAACCGGGCACAGGTGATGTTTTAAAGGAAGGTATGACCTTCACCATTGAGCCCATGATTAACCAAGGAAAGGCAGATGTTAAACACATAGAAAAAGATGGTTGGAATATTGCTCTTACCAAAGATCGCAAGCTCTCCGCGCAATGGGAGCATACTATTCTCGTAACAAAAACAGGCTTTGACGTATTAACATTAAGAGAAGAAGAAAAAGGTTTTATCTAATTGAGCTGGATCACGTCTTCCTTAAATGGATGACGTGATCGCCTTGAGTTCTAACTGTTTTTGAATGTTTTATTTTTGTTGTTGATATTTTGTCAGTCTTTACAGCCTATCTAGGCCCGGCGTTTCTGTGGTTATCTCTAATTTCCT
>CAZZGV010000423.1:0-911 GCA_964654255.1 uncultured Legionella sp.
TTAGAGGCATGGCGGGTTTTGCTGTTTTTGGTGTGTCGGCATTTTGTGACGGATTGTCGTAACTAGCTGATTTTTCATTGTTAATATCTGGCGGGTTTGTGGCGGCTTGGTGTGGCGGGTTTGTGGCTAGTTTATTTTGGACAGATCTATCCCGTTCCAGTAATAAACATTTAAAAATAAGCTGCTTGTCTAACGATTGAATCTCAATCAGTCCAGCCCTTTCAAGGGCTTTCAGTGATCGGCGAATTTGATCTTTACTTGGACTACCGCTTTGAACATAACCCTGATGAGGTTCAATATACAGAGCTTCGGAAAGTGATTGGTAACTCACCTTACGCTTGATACCAATCATTTCAGTTTGATAATCCACATAAGGCTTAAGCCCATGGATGTAGATCAGTTGTTGCAGATAAGGCAAGCCACTTAACGCAGATCGCTCACAGTGATTAATGATGATATAGCTCATAATCGTCCTTTGTTACTCAAAATTATCGTGTTATTTAAAACACAGCGTGATTTTTAACGTAAGTTATGGTTTAATACATCAAGCATCAATATTATGAATACACATATCGAAGCATGAAAACATAATACAAAACGAAACGTGTATATGTCAACAACCAATCGTAATTATTTTTTGAGAGAGCCCCATGGATATCAGAGAGCAAATAGGTAATCGCATTACCCAGGCGAGAAAGACATTAGGCATCACCATCAAAACCCTTTCTGAACGAACACAAACCCTATCCCCAGCAAGAATCAGCAACTGGGAACAAGGCACACGCAGCCCCGGCCCCATAGAAGCAAAGCTACTCGCACAAAGCCTCAACGTGTCCGCGTCCTACCTCTTGTGTCTAACAGACAACCCGCAAGGCGAGTTAACCCATACATCAGGCCATGCCCATCGGTTT
>CAZZGV010000423.1:921-1224 GCA_964654255.1 uncultured Legionella sp.
ACACAATGCGAAGGATTTAGTTGCTGGGTCGAATACTGAGAGAACGATCGTGGTTGATGGGTTTAACAAGTCGCAGAACAGCCGATGTTTATTTGCTGTCACAGTCGAAGACAACAGTATGCAGCCACAATTTAACGCGGGTGATTTAGTCGTAGTTGACGCTGAGTTGTCAGCAAAACCGGGCGATTATGTATTAGCATATCTTCCCGAGAAGAAACAAAGTGTGTTGAGAAAATATGGCGAAGCTTCAGGAAGTGTATTTCAGTTGTTGGCGAGTAATGAATTGTGGGCTACGGTGAATGT
>CAZZGV010000424.1:0-1222 GCA_964654255.1 uncultured Legionella sp.
CAGCATGAAAGCCTTGCCTCGATCCTCCACGGTCGTAACGATGATGATGGGAATCTCACGCGTGCTTTCATCTGCCTTCATGTGGGCCAGCCACTGCCAGCTATCCTCGCCGCTCAGAAGCAGATCCAGGATGATCGCCGCCGGCCGGCTTCGCTGCAGAAGTCGCCGGGCGTCACGCAGTCCACCGCTGAGCAACGGTTGATATCGGCTGCTCCGCAGGAATTTGTCATAGATCAATCGTGTCTCCGGGTGATCCTCGACGATGAGCACGGGCATGCGGGCAGGATCCAGCTCAAGATCGGCGTCGCCGGCCGGATTCAGCATCTTGTCCATGGCCTTTTCGTGATACAGCGGAATGGTCAGGGTGAAGATCGAGCCGATGCCGACCTGGCTCTCTACCGTGACGTGCCCCCCCAGCAACAACGCCAGTTTCTTGCAGAGTGGCAACCCTAAACCGGTGCCCTTCACCTTGCGCTGGATCGGACTATCAAGCTGGCTGAACTCTTCGAAAATTCTCGCTTGATCATGCGGGTGGATACCGATGCCGGTGTCGGCGACGGCAATGGTCAGGTTACGGCGCTCCGCATCGACGGACGCCGTCACGCGGATCTCTCCCCGCTCGGTAAACTTGAGCGCGTTAGAGATAAAGTTCCGTAAGACCTGGGCGACCTTTCCCTCATCGGTGTACAGTATGGGAAGATCTTCCGGTTCCTCGAACAAGAGATTCACCGATGAGCCGGCCAGCAGCGGCTTCAGCATACCTCTGAGCGCACTGAACATGGTTTTGATCTCGAATTCGACCGGCCGTACATCGACCTTGCCGGCCTCGATTTTTGCGAGATCCAATAAGTCGTTGACCAGTTCAAGAAGACTCTCCGCGGCCTTGCGCACGAACCGGACCTGCTTGTCCTGTTCAGAGGTCAACTCTCCGTCGGAACGATCCAGCAATAAGGCGGACAGCGCGAGGATCGAACTCAGCGGCGTCCGAAACTCATGGCTGATATTGGCCAGGAAGCGGGTCTTCATGTGGTCCGCTCGCCGGAGATGATCGGCCTTTTCGTCCAACTCGGCATACAGCGCCACGACACCGCGGTTCGTGTCTTCGAGTTCCTGATTCATCCGGACAAGGTCGTCCTGGCGGAGGCGCAATTCATCCAGGGCTCGCAGGAGTTCATGGTTTTGCTGCCGTATTTCTTCTTGCGCATTCTGGGCCGGTGTTTGG
>CAZZGV010000425.1:0-1216 GCA_964654255.1 uncultured Legionella sp.
CGGCGTTAGTGCTAGCGTTGCAACAACTATCTTTGATTTAATGGAAAAATTTGCTGGATATGGCTTTAACAAATCACATTCTGCCGCTTATGCATTAGTTGCTTATCAAACCGCATGGCTTAAAGCACATTACCCAGCGGCTTTTATGGCAGCAGTACTATCGTCTGATATGGACAATACAGATAAGGTGGTGAATTTTATACGTGAATGTGGGCACATGGATTTAAAGGTGTTACCTCCTTCTATTAATCGCTCGTATTACCATTTTACTGTTAGTGATGACAGGACCATTCTTTATGGTTTGGGAGCGATTAAAGGGGTAGGTGAGTCAGCTATTGAATGCATTATTCAGGAGCGCGAGAACCATGGCGCTTATGAAGGGCTGTTTAGCGTATGTCAGCGCTTGGATATGCGCAAAGTAAATCGGCGAGTTCTTGAGGCTTTAATTAAAAGTGGTGCTGTTGATGATTGGGGTATTGAGCGCGCAGTTCTGCAGGAATCTATTGAAAAAGCGATACAGGTTGGCACTAAATTTCATCAAAATCAAAGTAGTGGGCAAACTGATTTATTTGCATTATTAGATGATATTAGTATTGTTGAAGATTATGTTGATTGTAAGCCGTGGGGTACAAAGAAGCGTTTAGACGGGGAAAAGGAAACGTTAGGTTTATACCTGACAGGACATCCAGCAACGCCATATCATCAAGAATTTACTGATTTTGTGAAGCCTATTGCTAAATTAAATAGAGCGATAAGTAAAAAAGTAATGATCTGTGGTCTTGTTAATGGTTTGCGGCACATTATGACAAAGCGTGGCAAGAAACTTACGATTTTAAGTTTAGAAGATGCAAGTGGTAATTTGGATGTAGTTGTATTTTCTGAAATTTTTGAGCCGCAGCAATCACATGTGTCAGCGGGACAGATTATCATTGTTGAGGGCGAGTTGGGTGAGGATGATTATACCGGCGGCCTTAAAATGGTAGCGACAGCGTTATATTGTCTCCACGAAGCGCGGACACGATTTGCCAAATGTTTAGCGATGACATTATCTGCAAATAATGCAGCATTAATATCAACGATTCAATCTGTTTTAAAAGCTCATCAAGGTGATTGTGTTGTGCAAATTCGTTATTCAAATACAGAGGCAAAAGCAGCTATAACACTAGCTTCCGAATGGCGAGTAAAACCCAGTGATGAATTATTAGCAAGTTTGATT
>CAZZGV010000426.1:0-1212 GCA_964654255.1 uncultured Legionella sp.
AATAGGCTTCAGGATAGCAACCTTGCAACTCCTCGACGGTTAGCCTTTTTAAAGCCTCAAAGGATAACGAAGCACCTTTATGCTTAAATTTACCCAAATGCATTAACAATGTTTGCCCAGCAAGCCCAAGGCTTGCCGCAGCTTTCGCTAAACTGGGGTTAGTTAATATTGCTTGATGAATATCAGAAAATCTACAGACGTTGAGATCCACTGCCTTTGCAGTCATAGGTTTAAAATATTCACCATGATAGTAAGCCTTCAATTGCTCAACCGATAGGCCTTTTAAAACATCAAATGAAAGAGGAACGCCATCATGTTTAAACGTCCCTAAGTACCGCATCAATGTTTGCCCTTGAACCCCAAGGCTGGCCGCCGCTTTTGTCAAGCTGGGGCTCGTTAATACGGCTTGATGAATATCAGAAAACTTATGTGCATTGATATCAACCGCTTTTGCGACCATGGGTTGAAAATAGGCATCAGCATAATATGCTTGCAACTCCTCGACAGTTAAACCTTTTAAAACGTCAAACGATAAGGGGGCGCCATTATACTTAAATTTACTCAAATGGGTGGGCAGTGTTACACCTCTAACACCAAGACTGGCTGCAGCCTTCTCTAAATTTGGACTCACTAATACTGCTTGATGAATATCAACAAACTTACACTCATTGAGATCAACTTTCTTTGCTGCCATAGCTTTCAAATAGGTGTCAGGATAAGCCGCTTGTAATTGCTCGACTGTCAAACTTTTTAAAGCATCAAATGAAAGAGCAACGTCATTATGCTTAAATTTCCCTAAATGGGCGGATAGTGTTGGGCCTGTAACACCAAGATTTGCTGCAGCTTTCGTCAAACTAGAGCTAGTCAATATCGCTTGATGAATATCAGCAAATGTACGCTCATTGAGATTAGTCTTCTCTGCCGTCATGGGTTTATCGTACGTTTCGGGATAAAATGCCTCCAACTCGTCCTTTGTTATATTCTTCAAAACGTCAAACGATAAAGGGACACCTCTATGCTTAAACTTCCCCAAATGTCTGGAGAGTGTTGGCCCAGTAACACCAAGGCCCAATGCGGCTTTTTCTAAACTTGTACTGTTCAGTATCGCTTGATGAATAACGGAAAAATTCAATTCATTTAAATTTGTTTTAGGCATGAAACGAGACCTCTTGATTTTTTGGACTTGGAACTTCCAAAGTAAGCAAATAATTT
>CAZZGV010000427.1:0-1209 GCA_964654255.1 uncultured Legionella sp.
GAGCAACGCGTGATGTTCCGACGTGCCATGAAACGCGCTGTAACTTCAGCATTAAAATCTGGCGCTAAAGGAATTAAGATTTGTGTAAGTGGTCGTTTGGGTGGTGCTGAAATTGCACGTAGTGAATGGTATAGAGAAGGACGCGTTCCTCTTCATACTTTCCGTGCAGATATTGATTACGGTACTGCTGAATCTAAAACCACCTATGGAATTATTGGTGTCAAAGTGTGGATCTTCAAAGGCGAAAACGTTCCTCAGAAGACCCGTAGCAGCGACAACAGCAAGTCGTGAGGATTTACAATTATGTTACAGCCTAAACGAACAAAATATCGTAAGCAAATGAAAGGCCGAAATCGTGGCCTTGCTCAACGAGGCAGCACAGTTAGCTTTGGTGAGTTCGGCTTACAAGCGTTAGAGCGTGGACGTTTAACAGCAAGACAAATCGAAGCTGCGCGTCGAGCCATGACACGGCATGTAAAACGCGGTGGTAAAATTTGGATACGTGTTTTCCCAGATAAGCCTATTACACAAAAGCCTTTAGAAGTTCGTCAAGGTAAAGGTAAAGGTAGTGTTGAGTATTGGGTAGCACAAATCCAGCCTGGTAAAGTCCTTTTTGAAATGGAAGGAGTAACTCGTGAGCTCGCAATTGAAGCCTTCGATCTGGCAAAAGCGAAGCTACCTTTCAAAGTAGGCTTTGCAGAACGTAAGGTGATGTGATGAAAAAGACAACTGAACTCAAGAAAATGAATAGCGAAGAGCTAAACACTGAATTGCTTTCACTGCGTAAAGATCAATTTACTCTGCGTATGAAAAAAGCAAATGGTTCGCTAGATAAAACTCACCATATATCAATGGTAAGAAAAGCGATAGCCAGAGTAAAAACAATAATGACTGAAAAGGCGGGTGAAAGTCATGATAAATAGTGAAACAAATGCCAGAACAGTGGTTGGTAAAGTCGTAAGCGACAAAATGCAAAAGACAATAGTCGTTTTGGTTGAGCGTACGGTTAAGCATCCAAAGTATGGAAAAATTATGAGACGTAGAACTAAATTGCACGTGCATGATGAAAATCAAGTGTGCAAAATTGGTAATACGGTGAAAATTCGAGAATCACGTCCACTTTCAAAAACGAAGAGTTGGGTGCTCGTTGAAGTAATTTCCTGATTTTCTTAGAGGATTTGCTTTTAAAATACCATGAGGGCTGATATA
>CAZZGV010000428.1:0-1209 GCA_964654255.1 uncultured Legionella sp.
AAACTGAGCAGGGCCGCAGCCTCTCGGCCGTCGCACGGTTGGACACCATGGTGACAGTGGTCGACGCAGCCAGTTTCCTGAAGGACTATCTGGAAGCGGAGGATCTGCGAGCCAAAGGGTTGGCCCTCGGTGAAGAGGATGAGCGCACGATCACAGACCTGCTCATTGATCAGGTCGAATTCGCCAACGTGCTCGTCATCAATAAGGCCGACCTTGTGACGGAAGCTGAGTTGGCTGAACTTGGGGCGATCCTCGCCAGGCTCAATCCTGAGGCGGTCTGCCTTCCGGTTCGCCAGGGGCGGGTCGAATTACGCGCCATTCTCGATACAGGGGCATTCGATTTTGAGCGGGCTAGCCAGGCGGCGGGGTGGATGAAAACGTTACGCGACGAAGAGCGTTCCGAGTCCGATGAATACGGGATTACCAGCTTCGTCTATCGGGCGCGGCGTCCCTTTCATCCGTTGCGTCTGTGGGAATGGCTACAGGAATCCTGGCCGGGCGTGCTCCGCTCGAAGGGGTTGTTTTGGATCCCTTCCCGCGCGGATCTGATCGGTCTCTGGTCGCAAGCCGGCGGGGCGGGCGCGGTGCGATGGGCAGGGCGCTGGTATGCGGCATTGTCAAAAGAGCAGTGGCCGGAGGACGAAGAGGAGTATCAACGTCTGGAAGGCGTGTGGGATCCCGAATTTGGCGACCGGGTTCAGGAGTTGGTGCTGATCGGCCGCAAGATGGATCGCGCTGCCCTTACGGCGAGGCTGGACGCCTGCCTGCTGACGGAAGAGGAACTACGGCCGGGCCTCGCCTGCTGGCGGGACATCGCCGATCCATTTCCCATTCCGGCGGGCCAAGTGTTGCAGGATCATGAGTCCGGCCCTGCGTCAGCCTTGCCGCCGGGGGGGCGCTGAATGCAGGCCGAGACGGCACGATTGCCCGTACCCGTTCTCTCCGTCTTTCATGGGACGGGCAAAACGACATGGTTGAAACATGTCTTGTGCAACCGCGAAGGCCTGCGCGTAGCGGTCATTGTAACGATATGATCGACGTCACTGGACGCTGCTTGTTGACCGACATGGAAGTGGTCCGAGGCAAAGCGGCGTGCCGTTGATTTCCGGCCCCCTTCTCCCTGTGCTGTTGAGAGGCGGGTGCAAAGAAGGATGGGATATGGAACCAGTAAGTGTCATCGTACTGTCGGGGTTTTTCGGTGCCGGCAAG
>CAZZGV010000429.1:0-1207 GCA_964654255.1 uncultured Legionella sp.
TATGTCGCCACAGTCTCCATGCTCTCCTTGAATTGTGTCAGGTCATGGGCAATTTTTCGGCTGGGATCCTGACCAAACAACTTGGCGATCGCAGCTCCCATGGCGCCGGCCGGCGAAACATATTGCAGGGTCACCGTCACCAGGGTTCGGTGCTCTCCCTCGGCGGAATGGAATTGCACGGAGCCGGCGTGATCGACTGATGCCCCTTCAACGGTCTGCCACCCGATCCGCTCGTTTTCGACGTCACTAATAATTTCCGCATCCCATTCAATGGTTGGGGCGCCTGGAACGGTAGCGATGGTCCAATGCGATCGTCGTTCATCTAAAGGGGTGACACTGACCACATGACTCATCACTTGCGGCAGGTTCTCGAGCTTTCGCCAGAAGGCATACAGCTCCTCCCGGGGTTTGTCGATCTCGATCGATTCCTCAACTTTCACCGCCTGACGCGTTCGCACTTTCCGTCGCCCGATTCTCGACGTATCCGCCTGGTCATCGGTCCCTCGCCCGAGGGCATGATAGGCGGGACAATAGCCGGTGGCGGCGCGGTACAATAGTGCAATGCCTCCTATCGCCCCCAACGCGCCCACGGGGGAAAACGAATGACGGATGCTTCTTGCCAGTAACCCCACACCCATTATTCCCGACAGGAGCCGCTCTCTTTCCCCGACGTTGGCACGAGGGTACGTAGTACCATTGGCCGGTTGCTGGTCTTGCCGGGAGTCATGCTCCTGCTCGTCGGGCTGTGGTTGGGTCCGTTTGTGTTTTGTCGTGGTTCTTAAGCCGCCTCGCATGTGCGCCATACATCCCCCTTTACCGTCGTCTTGAATGGTCAATACTCTTGCTTGTGAGTCGGAGCATAGGCGCGAATCGTGGGGTTGGGATCTAGACAGGTCCCTAGTGGCGAGCGCGGGCCAGGGCTACTCCCAGTTGTCGTGACGTGGCTGGCGCGTAGGATGGCCGAGAAGGCCGGATGGAGCGCATCCGTGCGTCGTCACCTCGTGGAAACATCGTAGCGGCATCACCTGTTTGAGGAAAGGACTTTGCCATGCCGATGCTTAAAGAAATCATGACCCCCAGCGTTGAGGTCATCGCGCCGAACGCCACAGTGGCAGATGCCGCACGCAAGATGAAGGATCTGGACGTGGGAGCGATTCCCGTCTGCGACGGTGAACGGCTGCTGGGGATGGTGACGGATCGCGATCTC
>CAZZGV010000430.1:0-1205 GCA_964654255.1 uncultured Legionella sp.
CCGGACATGCCGGGGCAGGTGAATCCTGCCAAGTTCAGTAAGATGTGGCTGGATCTGCAGCGGAGTTTAACAGCACTCTCCTCCAACAGTCGCCAGGTGTTGGCCGATCGAAGTAGTCACTTCATTCAGTTCGATCAGCCCGATCTTATCATCGGGTCGGTCCAGCACCTGATTGATCTCGAGCGCAAGAAATGAATTGGAGGAAGCCTATAAGAAGGGCAGGCCAGCGGATGGCCTGCCCCTCGTAAGGTCATCGCATCGTACCCGGCTCGGTCCGCTTCCCAGATCTCAGGCAGCCTTGGGAAACGAGGCCTCCCGAAAGTCCGCGCTTGCCAGGGAGGGTTGCTGTGAGGTGGACACGGTGCTGGACTCGGAAGATAATGTCCAGAGTCCCATCGACAGCACCGCAATCGCGCCAATCACCGTCAGCCCGGCGTCAATCACCGAACTCAAATCCATCATCGTGTTCACCTCCTTTCCGATTCCATCTGACCCCATCGTGCCACATCAGTTCCAATCACTATGATGCCTCAGAAATTGCCGTGCGACCCCATTTCCTCTGATTCCTCCGCGCCACGTCCCCCGGTTTCGAAGTACTGCGCTTCGGTTCATCTTGGTCCTCTCCAGAGATTCATTCTCCGGAAGGGGAAGGAGAGGCCTCACTAAATGGCAGTGAGGCCTCCAGAGAGAATCGATGCCTCCGAGGGGAGGCAGGGGTTCGATCAGGCGTGAGGATCAGCGCTCTCCGTCCTCCACGCATAAGAGAAGGCTTGCTTACGTTCCCTCAATCGCAATACGCCGGGCCTTGGCTTCTTCCCGCTTGGGGAAGGTTACCGTCAACAACCCGTTCTTTTGCACAGCCGACGCCTTCTCAGGGTCGATGTAGTTCGGCAATCTATAGAGACGGGTAAAGCGTCCGTCGGCAATCTCCTGTATGTGAACCGTCTGACCCGGTGCAGGCGCCTCGCTGCGCTCGCCCTTTATCGAGAGGACCTGGTTGGTCACTTCCAGCGAGACGTGGCTGGGATCCCATCCAGGCAGAGCCACTTGCACGTAGAATCCATTTTCATCTTCCCAGGCATTACTTACCGGAGCCCAGGCCGATCCATTAACTCCAAATGCGCTCACAGCATCCTCCAGCAACCGATCGATTTGCCGGTCGAAGGAGTCCTGCCGAATCGGTGACACCAATGCTGCGCGATAGC
>CAZZGV010000431.1:0-1203 GCA_964654255.1 uncultured Legionella sp.
GTTTGCTTGATAAATGGAAAGCGTAGAAACTACGTGAGTGAGTAATTTTTGCGCGAGTGACTATGTTTGGCGTGGCGCGTATAATATCGACGAAGAATACTTGTAGACAATAGGAATGTTATGAATAGCTCTGTAATATTATATCAAGCTGAAGACGGTAGTTTAAAAACAGAAGTGCCTATGCAAGGCGACACGGTGTGGTTGAACCAAAAGCAGATGGCGGAGCTTTTTAACAAGGACGTTCGTACAGTTAATGAGCATATTCAGAATATTTATAAAGAGAATGAACTTTCTCCTGAATCAACTATCCGGGATTTCCGGATAGTTCGTCAGGAAGGAAACAGAAATGTGACTCGTGAAATTGAGCATTATAGCCTTGATGTCATTATTTCAGTGGGTTATCGCGTTAAATCAAAACAGGGAACGCAATTTAGAATATGGGCCACTAAAATACTTAAAGAGTATTTGGTTCAGGGCTACGCACTTGATCAAGAGCGTTTAAAAAAACAAAAACAGCAGATTAAAGAACTTGAAAAAACATTGATTTTGTTTCAACAAGCGCAATCAGACGTTTTAAGTCAATCAGAGGCGACGGGGCTTTTATCGGTTTTAACCGAATATACACATACATTTATTCTATTGAACCAATATGATACGGGCAACTTCCCCGAAGGCGGTTTGAATACTAATATCACGTGTGAGATTAATTATCCTGCGGCAGTAAAAGCCATCGATGATTTAAAACGCAGTTTAATCAACCAGAATGAAGCAACTGAATTATTTGGTCGTCCTAAAGATGAGAGTTTTCAGGGTATTTTGGGTAATATTGTACAAAGTTTCGGTGAGGAATACCTCTACCCAAGTATTGAAGAGCAGGCGGCGCATTTATTATATTTCATTATAAAAAATCATCCTTTTTCCGATGGTAATAAGCGGATTGGGGCATTTATGTTTATCTGGTTTTTACAATTGAATAAACATCATTTGAAGCAGAGTGGAGAAGTTAAAATTAATGATAATGCCTTAGTGGCTATTGCCCTGCTCGTTGCACAAAGTGATCCAACACAAAAGGAGTTTATGATCAAATTGATAATCAATTTAATCAGGGATGTCCGTTAATATGGTGTAGCAGATTTGTAACAAACCGTAGTTACACCCCTGTTGTTTCAAGCAGTTTTAGGCAGTAGTTGGCAATTTGTTACA
>CAZZGV010000432.1:0-1190 GCA_964654255.1 uncultured Legionella sp.
GCCGAAGATGATGCGCAGGTTGGCCAGGTCGTGATCCCGGCGTTCTTCCGGGGTCGCGCCGGCGGAGTCGAAGGCGCCGTTGGCTTCGGCCACGCGATCGAGCCGTCGCTGTGCCTCGATCGCCACGGATCGCCCCTGTGTGAGAAGTATTGATCGTGCCTCTGTTCCGGTGCCCTCGATGTCCATGGGGACGGCGCCCGGCATACCGAAGGCGGCCAGTTGGAACAGGGCCGTGCGCAGGGCACCAAGATTCGACTGTGTCCCGCCTTCCGTCGACGGGTCCACCGGAAGCAGGTTGTGCAGCGTCCGGTGCGCAACGGTGAGCGATTGCAAGGCCTGAGTCACGCGTCGGGTGAACTCCTGCGTATCCAGACCGGAGACGGCGGGTGACTCGGGAAGGGAAAGGTCCCGGCCGTCGAGGGATCGGGCGTTGCCTAACAGCCGGCGGATGGTTCTCGTCGCTTCGCAGAATTCTCCGATGCTGACGAGTTCACTTGTCCAGCCTGGTGCGCGTCCGAATTGCAGGCTGACGGTCGCCCCGTCCGGGACTGAGGCAGGCCTGGTGCGCTGCAGATGTGCGATCCAGCGCTGTTCCAATTCTCCCCGCTGCGCCCGGTCGGTGGCTTCGGCCAGATACACCGCATCGAGGGGAGCGAGATCGAGGGCGGTAAGCGCCGCTTCCACCGTGTGAACGACCCGGCCGTCTTGCGGGTGTACGTAGTCGGCTTTGCAACGGACCAGCGCGGGATCGGGCAGGAGTGTGGCGACCCAGGCATTCAATACCGGTTCGGCCTGGGCGCGGGCAGAAGGCTGCTGCGTTGGCCAGTTCGTTGGATTTGTCGCGGCGGTTGCCGGAAACAGGGCGCAGAGCCGATGGGTGAGCCCGATGCCCGTGCGTGGTGTGCGGATGACCTCCAAATCGGGCGGCGGGATTTCGCCTGTGGCGATCGCGTCCAGGGTGGCGCCGGACCGGAGGGGATTTCCCTGCACGAGCTGGTAGACGCTCTCGGCTACGACGCTGTCGCCCTGGCGCGCTGGCGCCGGGTGCTCGACACCAACGTGATCGGCACGTTGCTGTGCGCCCAGGGGGCCGTGCGCCGCATGAGCACCCGCCACGGCGGCCGCGGCGGTGCGATCGTCAACCTCTCGAGCGTGGCCGCCACGCTGGGCTCGCCCGGCATGTACGTGGA
>CAZZGV010000433.1:0-1190 GCA_964654255.1 uncultured Legionella sp.
CGCCGGTCACCACATGACGATGGAGCGCCAGCGATGCCCCAAATCCGCGGTCGGAACGGACATCCGCACGATCCCTGCGTCGATGGTCACCCTGGCATGCTCGGTGTGCGCATCGGTGGGCAGAGGCACATATCGCTGCACCGGTCCCTTGCTGAGAATGATACCCTGCCGGGCAAATTCAACGGCAATGTCCTCGGGATCGGACATGTCCGGCATTGATCGAAAGTCTGCATAGACATTGAAGGTGCCATCGGACTCAGACACCTCGATCAAGGGACCCTCCTGAACAGCACGCGAGAATCCGGGCGAACCGACAGTTCTCTGTGGTGATGCTTGCCGGGACTCATTCAGCCGCATGCCTTCGAGCTCGCCACCGAGTGTATGCTTCATGCTTGCTCCAATCATCAGGTTGAGGGACATCACTGTATTCTGCCGGTACTTTACGGCATACTGCCGGCGAAACTACTAGGATTTTCCCGTGATCCGGGCCGGAAAGACGCTAGCGGTTTGCCTAGTTGTTCGCAAGGGCCCGTCCATCCTAGTATCTGGTCGGCGCCCGAGTCGGGACCTATTCGCTCGTCGTGAGGCACTACTGACATGTATTCGACAGACGGAGACAACGCCACGCCTCCCGAAACCCCGCTCCAGATTGATCTGTTATTGTCACGTCTGGCAGCAATCGTGGAGTCCTCCGATGACGCCATCATCTCCAAAGACCTGAATGGCTGCATCATGAGTTGGAACCAGGGGGCGCAACGTCTCTTCGGATACACGGCCCAGGAAATGATCGGACAACCGGTGCATCGCCTGATCCCCAAAGAACGTTTAGATGAAGAACCGAGAATTCTGGAACGCCTCCGCCTGTGGCAGCGGATCGACCATTACGAAACGGTGCGGCTGCGCAAAGATGGAACGATGGTGGACATCTCGCTGTCTGTGTCACCCATCAAGGATCGTACGGGCCGAATTGTCGGAGCATCGAAAATCGCTCGGGACATTTCGGAACGAAAACAAGGCGAGCGTGATCTTGCGAATCTGGTTGAAGCGCTTCCGGTCGCGGTCTATACGACCGATGCCCAAGGGCGGATCACACGCTGCAATCAGGCGGCCGTGGATCTCTGGGGGTCGAGGCCCGTGCTCGGCACGACCAGATGGTGTGGTTCCTGGCGATTATACTGGCCCGACGGGCG
>CAZZGV010000434.1:0-1188 GCA_964654255.1 uncultured Legionella sp.
GATCGTCTGATTCTAGCCCCCGGTGCGCGCCATGCCTACTTTGGCCATGAAGTGTGGGAAATGCATGCGCCGGGGCTAAAAACCCTCCCCGACGCATTGGAGATTCGCGAGCGGATGTTGATGGCCTTTGAGCGGGCGCAAAGGGCATATGACGCGCAGGATGTGCGCGAACATCTTACCTTTGTCATCGTCGGAGGCGGGCCAACCGGAGTTGAACTGGCCGGCGCGCTCATGGAGATCGGCCGGCGGGCGATGGCGCCTGATTTTCCGGTATTACATCGGGCTGAATTTCGAGTGCTCTTAATCGAGGGAGGTGCCCGCATACTCGACGCATTTCCGCCCGATCTGTCCGGAAAAGCGCAGGCGGCTCTCGAGGCCATCGGAGTCACCGTCATGGTGAACTGTCGGGTCAAAGACGTGACCGAGCAGGGGGTCTTGGCCGGCGCGCAGTTCATCCGAAGTGCCAATGTCATCTGGGCGGCAGGAAACACCGCCTCGCCGATATTGAAATCGTTAGAAGTGCCAATGGATCAGACCGGGCGTGTCCGTGTGGCGGGGGATCTCAGCCTCCCCGGTGACCCCTGGACGTTTGTCATCGGCGATGCCGCGCGTTGCGAGTCGGATGAAGGTCGCGCCCTGCCGGGTGTGGCGCCAGTGGCGATACAGGAAGGTCGTTACGTGGCGAAGTTAATCGCGGGAGACATCCCAAAAGAGCGGCGCCGGTCCTTTCATTACAGAGATCGTGGCATGCTGGCCACCATCGGCAGAGCCAAGGCGGTGGCCCGGTTCGGGCCCGTTTCGTCTTCGGGCTTGGTCGCCTGGTTGGCCTGGTCTTTCATCCATATATTCTTCCTGATCGGCTTTCGGAATCGATTTCGGGTCATGATGGAATGGATCTGGTACTACATCACGTTCAAGCCCGGTGCACGATTGATTTACGGGAAGCTGCGTAATTTGCGCAAGGAATGAACCAACGAGAGAGAGCAGCCGGCACCACCCGAAAGAGCCCTATCGCTTCACCGCTCGTACACCGATCAGCAGCTCATAGTCTCGGTCCCAGTGGTCGAGCTCCTCACGGCTCAACTCCGAGGAGATCAGGCCGTGCAAGCTCGCTGTGGCAGCCAGGACATTGCCATAGGTGGTGACCGTGACGTCTTCGGGCCGAAACGCTTCTTCGAACAGCTTTCG
>CAZZGV010000435.1:0-1183 GCA_964654255.1 uncultured Legionella sp.
AATATGTTGCAAAAATTAGACACAGACCACTAGAGTCTACGAATCTTTTTAAAAGAAATTGGTTTCAACAAAAAAACCATAAAATCTCACAAAACAGCCACAGGAGCATCAGATGGTTCCCCTTCTTCACCAGCCCCACCCACAGAGTATGATTTGAATAATCTATGCGAAGCAGCGATGGACACAGATGGCACTAATTTTTTTTGCGCAACCTCAGCTTTGCCCATAAGCTCACTAACAGACAATTTTGATAATTCATCATAATTAGGAAGCTCCACTTCAAAATCACTCTCACTATCTGATGGATTCAGCGAATAGCCCTCTGTTTTTGTTTTTACAAAAGACGCACATTTTTTTGTTTGAACATCGTAAACATTCGGAAAACCTACCCCACTTTCACCTCTAAATTGAACTAAAGGATTATTTTTTAACACCCGAGCACAAGCTTGGCAACATAATTTCGAGATACCAATATACGTTTTTTCAACTGCACTACTAGCGCTAGATGAACGTTTACGTTGTAAATGTAAAGAAATCACTTGTTCCGCGTGCTCAGTTCCTTTTTTTACATCATATCTAGGTATTAAAATTTTCTCAGGATTACTTAACAAGGCTGTGCGTTCCTCAATCGTAAATCCAACCCTTCCATCAGTATAGACGCCAAGCAAAACATCCTGACCGAGCTTAAGCAAAGCATTTTTCAAGTGGCCTTTGGGAGTATTTCGATCATGTTTTGGATTCGCAGCAGTTACATTAGCATAGCCACCAAAATCACGTGATATTATTTGATCAATTGTTTCACTAGCTCTCTGCTCACCTAACGCTGTAAATTTGATATTATCAATTTCTTCCGCAACTAATAAATTTTTCTCCGCACTATGAACCAGACTCTCCAAAAACTGTCTAACACATTTCAATTTATGACCAACCATGTGAGATATATCATCAGCTGTTGTCATTCCTTTAGGTGGATTTGAAGCAATTATAAGCTCACCCTCATCAATTGCTGTGGCAATACATGGGGTGAATATTTCTCTGGGTGCTAATAATCTAGCCAAACTATCCATGCGCCGTTGCTTAGCAGTTACCGTAAGATATTCAACACGCACAGGAACAGGTAAAATAGATTGAATAAATTCTCGTAAACGTTCCTCTGAATAACGCCCCAACGCATCGTCATTAA
>CAZZGV010000436.1:0-1182 GCA_964654255.1 uncultured Legionella sp.
CCTTTGCTCCATCCCCTCCCATTCCTGTCAGGATTACACCAACCGCATTGCCGCCGGCGAAATGAGCGATTGAGTCAAACATGACGTCGACCGACGGCCGATGGCGATTGACCGGTTCGTTCTGGTTGATACGCACAGAATAACGCGCGCCGCTTCGAACCAAGGTCATGTGGTAATTGCCGGGAGCAATCAGCGCATGTCCGGGCAGCACACTGTCTCCGTCCTCGGCTTCTTTCACGATGATACGGCACAGTTCGTTCATGCGATCGGCCCAGGTCTTGGTGAACCGTTCCGGCATGTGCTGCGTAATCAGAACAGGAGGCGTATCGGGCGGCAGTACCTGAAGTACTTGCTTGACCGCTTCGGTGCCGCCGGTGGAAGAGCCGATCGCGATGATCAGATCCGTGGTCTTGATCATGGCTGAGCTCCAGGCGATCGGCCGAACGCAGTTACGGCCTGATGCCGGTGCCCGTCTGATCGGCGCGGTCGCCGGATGTTTCGCATTCCCGATCAGACCGTTCGGCGGTTTCTCCATTCCGCCAGGCAGCTGGTGTACGTGTGTCATGATGAAATCGCCGTTCCCGAGATCGATATGGTTCTCGTCACTTCCGCCGGTCATCCAGGCCGCTCTTGCCGATGATCGGATCTCGCCCACAGATGCAGCGATCGAGCACCTATCGCCCGCCATAGGTTCTCGACTCACGAACCGCTCCCCGGGAGGAGTTGGCGGTCTGGATTGATACTGCGCATTCTTTCTTCATGGTTGCCGCCAACTCCCGCGGAACTCCTTGAAGCAGGGCATTCATAACGACACCCACTTCGGTAAGTGGCTGGATCACGGGCTCCAGTTTCTGTCTGGTGATGCCATGGAACTGGATTGCCGTGATGATCTGAGCGACCTCCCGCGCCATCTCATCTGCCTGTGTTTTCGAATTCATGATGGTCGATTTCAGCGTACGGTTCCGTTCAACCAGGTCACGCGTGATGATATCGAGGCGATGTTTGATCGACAGGGTCTTGCTCAGGTCCACAGACGCCAGGTTATTTACCGTGTTCATGGCTAAACTGGTGTTCGTCTGCACCTCGAGGGCGAGGAGGTTGATGCTGCTGGCAGCCTGTCCAGAACGGTTCGCCAGCTTGGTCACTTCATCGGCCACCACGGCGAATCCGCGACCATGTTCC
>CAZZGV010000437.1:0-1180 GCA_964654255.1 uncultured Legionella sp.
AACAGCTGAAGCTGAATTGCCCTCTGGTATAACTGCTGACTCTGTTAAAAACGCTGGATGTGGTGTTGAGGCGTTAAAAAGAGAGCGTTTGGCTGGGGTAAGTGCTATATTGATGCATAAATACGCTGGTTGTTCAGCCCAACAACTAAATGCTGCGGGTTTTACAACTGATGATTTAGCAAATGCAGGTTTTACTCCCGCGGAACTCAAGTTAGCTCCCTCAACAATACCTGCTGTTGAACCTGTTGCAGATAATGCAATACGTTCTGATGGATGTGATCCTGAAAAATTACATGAATTATTTTTACAAAATGTGTCAGCTAAGCGAATTCATGATTTGAATGGTTGTAGCGCTGCGGCTCTTAAAGCGGCGGGTTATGATGCTAAAGCGCTTGCTGATGCTGGATTTACTCCGCAAGATTTACTTGCGGCCGGTTTTACGCCGCAGGATTTAACCCAAGCTAATTTAAGTCCTACAGGTGTTATTGCTGCTGGCCGAACTGCTAATTGCAGTGTTGAGTCTTTAAAAGCGGCACATGCGCTAGGTGTTTCTGCAACAACAATTAAACAAACACTGGGTTGTGGTACTAAGCAGATGAAGGATGCTGGTTATACGGCCGCTGAATTAAAAGCAGCAGGGTTTACAGCAGCAGAGTTAAAAGATGCGGGATTTAGTCCTGCAGATTTGAAAAATGCAGGTTTTACAGGAAAAGAGTTACGTGCAGCAGGATTCTCTGCTCAACAACTTAAGGATGCAGGTTTTAGTCCTGTTCAATTAAAAGATGCAGGATTTAGTGCAGCTGATTTAAAGAATGCCGGGCTTAGTGCTGAACAGTTAAAAGCTGCAGGGTTTTCTGCCAAAGACTTAAAAGATGCTGGTTTTGCGGCCGATGCGCTACAAAAAGCGAGGTTTTCTGAGCAAGATTTAAAAGATGCTGGTTTCTCGCCAGATAGTTCCTCAGTAGCAGGTTTGGACGTACAAACGCAACCTAAAGAATCTTCTGCTGTTGTGACATTACCTCCTTTGGAAGGTGTTATAGCTGGTCCCACAGAGTCTGCGGAAGCCGCTAATACTAAACAGCTGCAAGAAATATTGAAGAGACAACAAGGCCAAATGGCAGATCAACGTTATCAGCAAAAAATTCAACAACGTACTGCTGCGATGCTTGGAGCGGCAAAT
>CAZZGV010000438.1:0-1179 GCA_964654255.1 uncultured Legionella sp.
AGAACTTGACGGACTAAAGACATGTTACACCGATCAAGGTTGGCAAGGTTTTAATGATGCGTTACAAAAATCCGGCAATATTAATGCCATCAAAACTCAGAATTTGACCGTTAGTAGCCAAGTTGATGGTGAATTAACAATTGTTCCATCAAAGGACAACCAATGGAAAATCACTGTGCCCATGCAAGTGGTTTATCAAAACGAAAAAGAAAAATTAACTCAATTACTATCCGTTGATTTATTAATTGGGCGAAAAGTTTCAGGTGACTTAGGCATTATGCAAATGATTGCAACACCACGTCCGACAGTAGCTCAGCAACCAGCTGCAGAACCCGCAACTACAACAGCAGCGCCTACAACCGCTCCTGCAGCAGCTGAAACACATCCCGCAGAACCAGCGTCTGTTGGTCAACCGGCCGCGCCAGCAAAAGCACTCCCTTAAAAGAGGTATTCCTACATCTGGTGGGCATGCTGCTGATGCTCTTTTGCCCACCCTTACAACAACCATTTATACAATAGACTTCTTTCGAAACTCGCTGCAGAGAGCAACGTGCGAGAAGACTCGGAGCGGAGAACCGCAGTGTACATGTCAGTACATGAAGATTCGAACACCGAATCAACGAAGCAATTTGCCTCTGCAGTAGAGTTTCGAAAGAAGTCTAATAACTATCACGACACACCATATATGAGTGTGCTAGCGTGTCTTATTTTTGTTAACCACGTGACCTGAAATCGTGCTCTTACCTAGTAAAAAATCAAGCTGACAGCAACATGGTATTTTATTGACATTTTTTTGATTTATTAACAAAAAGATCTATAATTATACATAAAGAGCACATTTAGGTTTTTTTCATGCCAACTCGAGAAGAAATTTTAGCAGGTCTAGAAGAGGAAATATGGTCCCCGCTAACAGTGAATGCAGTGATTGAATCCAAAGCCGAAAAGCGGGCTCAAAAAGGCCGGGATTTAAACATGTATACTTTAGACCTCTCTCCACGTCATGAACTTGAACTATTTAACGACGAAAATATAAGTGCTTTTGTCGATAGCCTGCACCAAAAGACTCTCTTAAGTGATAAACAAATAAGAACTCAGCTTGCTATTCGTACATCAGCAGACCATTGGACAGCTGTTGACATGGAAATTTCAAAAGAAGGCGTGAAAATTATACATATAGAT
>CAZZGV010000439.1:0-1173 GCA_964654255.1 uncultured Legionella sp.
CGGCTTGGGCAGATGAGACCCCCGCCGTTTGTGGGGTGACCAATGCCAGCAGCACGGACTGATGATGGAGCAGATGGAGAGTGCCATGTCAAGTACGCCCCCCTACGGCAATCCCACCCATTGAGTCACCCAGCGGTCGAGTTCGTCATTCTCGAACGGCTTGGGCAGAAAGTCTTGGGCACCATTCGCCCCCACCAATTGAGTCGCGTGTCCGGAGTGAGAAGCGCTGATCAACAGAATCGGTAATGTGAGGCCTTGCTCTCTGATCAATCGAAGCACCTCGGCTCCCTCCAGCCCGGGGAGGTGCAGATCGAGCACCATGGCATCAATGTCATGTGTCGAGAGGACGGCTATGGCGTGCTCTCCACTGGCCGCACAGTGCACGACGTAGCCCAAATGCTCAAGTCGATCTCGACAGACGAGTCGGATATCCGGATCATTATCGACCACAAGAATCGCTTTCACGCTTGCTGGCCTCTTCCGCGGTGTTGCGAGCCTAGAAGTGACAGTGCACTCATCAAGCGATAGATGAGGGACTCTCCCTCATCGTTCCGGCTGTTCCTATTGATGCTCATGACGGTGATGTATTTCCGAAACGTGCGGATGATCATGAGCAAGCGGGTCGTGCCGATGGCGATGCGCATGGGATCCCACCTCTTCTATTCCTTCATGCTGGTGCTGGTGATGGTCTGTATGCGCATGGCGGTGATCATGTTCCATCTCATCATGAACATGATGATGGGCGTGGCGTTCGGATAGCAGCACGACGACACCGAAGGCCATGAGGAACCCGGCCAGCGTGGTCTTCGCTGTCCACTGCTCGCCAAGAATGGGAACCGCGGTCACCGCGCCCACGAACGGCGCGACGGCAAAGAACCCGGCTTCGCGCGCTGCCCCCAGGAGTCGGAGGGCATATACATCCAGGACGACGCTGATGCCATAGCTCAGGAACCCGATCGCGAGAGCTGCGATCAAGACCAGTGGGGGCGGTATCTTCTGCCCAAGAAGGAACGCGATGATGAGACTGCAGGCGCCTGCGCCAAGAGCTTTCACCCGCCCGATGGCAATCGGGTTGTGAAGCGACAAGCGCTGGGTCAAGTTGTTGTCGATAGCCCAACACAGACAGGCGGCGGCAAGGGCGCCGGCGCCGAGCGACTCCATCCAAAACCCATC
>CAZZGV010000440.1:0-1172 GCA_964654255.1 uncultured Legionella sp.
GCTCCCGCATCACCTCATCGGCCCGGCTTACCTGGTCTCGCGTAAACGTCTGATAGTCGTAGGTATCGTTGCTGGCGTAGAAACCGGAGAGAACGACGTTGCGCCCTTCGGCACAGATCAGATAGTCCCGCTGCAGATCGTAAGAGACGATCCCCAGTTTCTTCCGAATGTCCCACACGCTCCAGCGCTCTGCCCCGAACAATCGCACACGCGTTTCATCCAGGGCCAAGGGATGGATTTCACCGGATAATAACTTGAGCAGCGTAGACTTACCTGCTCCGTTGGGGCCGACAATGGCCGCATGCTCGCCCGCTTGAAGGAGAAAGGAGAAATCCGAGAAGACAAGGGTGTCGCCTCGGTAAACCGTTGCATGTTGAATGTCGATAATCGGAGAAGGAGCCGTCATATCGAAGGGGAGTAGGTGGCCACTGCAGAATTAGTCACATCAGCAGCCTGGGCCTTATCGCTTACCGCCTATCGTCTTCCCTGCACGGCGGGACTGTTCGAGACCGGCTCGCGCCAAAGCATCCACGCGTTCGTTCTCCGGATGGCCATTGTGCCCCCTCACCCAATGCCATTCAAGTTTGTGACCGGAAGCCAACGTGTCGAGGCGACGCCACAAGTCTTCATTCTTAACCGGCTCCTTGCCGGCGGTTTTCCACCCACGCCGCTTCCAATTATGAATCCATTCGCTGATGCCCTTTTGCACATACTGGGAGTCTGTATAGACGCGCGCTTCCACCGGCTGCGTGAGTGACTGCAAGGCCTCAATGACGGCGAGCAACTCCATGCGATTGTTGGTCGTCGCCGGATCTCCGCCACACATTTCTGTTTCGGCATTGTTGATACGCAGCAACACACCCCACCCGCCAGGTCCTGGATTCCCGCTACAAGCTCCATCGGTATAAATTTCGATCATCGGTGCAGAACCTCCTTGCACGAAAAGAACGGGAGCCGGGCAGGATCAGGATCAACCTAGGAGGTTGGGGTCCGATTCCCCGGACCAGCGGCATGGGACAGAGAGCCGGAAATTTTCGGGGTCTGCGTCAGCACATCGGCATTCTGCGCCCGATGCAAGAGGGCATGATCCATCAGCACAAGCGCCATCATGGCTTCGGCAATCGGCGTAGCCCGAATACCCACACAAGGATCGTGACGTCCATTGGTTTCAA
>CAZZGV010000441.1:0-1168 GCA_964654255.1 uncultured Legionella sp.
ATCACCCCGGGCCTGCCCAGCTCGGATGGCCGCCACTAACGCCTGTCGATGCAACGGGTCCGGCACTGGATCAGTCACCAGGCTGTCCGGCTGCAAGGCGGCTTCCAATGCATCGACACGTTCACGATATCCTTCAAGCCGCTCGTTCAACCGGCTCACCTCAGCAAGATGTCCCTCCAGCGCCACGCGGTCGGCAGCCGAAGGCACCGCCGCGAGAATGGTCCGGCGATCCACCCCCGGCGCCAGCCTGGTCGATACCAGGTCCAGCTCCTCCTCGATCTTCGCGATCAGGCTGTTCTGCTGGTGGATCTCAGGTCGATTTCTGGCCGCAACCTCCACGCCGGACACCAGGCGCTCGATTGCGTCGGCATGATCGAGCAGCAGCGGTTCGATGACGAGTCCGTCCAGCGCGGCCGCGCACCGTGCCAGCTCATCTTCGGCGTCCTGAAAATCAACCAGCGCACGTTGCAAGGCCTGCTCCGCGGCCAGCCGTTCCTCACGTTGCACCTCGGAGAGATCGGGAATCGCTGCATAGGACTGGAGCGCCGCCGCCAGCCGATCATGCTCGCGCAGCAATGGTTGAACCGTGCGCAGTTCGGTCAATTCGTTTTCCCGCCTACGCAACGTTTCCAAGGCCTTGGTGACGTCGTCGAGGGCCGCCTTGGCGGTCTCATGCGCGCGATTCAACGCCTGCCATTCCGCCGGCTTCGTCTGCGCCTCACGCCAGGCCTTACGTTGCTCATCCAACTGGCGGCGCGCCTCATTGATCACCGCATTCTGCGCGCGACCGTGCTGGCTATAGAGCCTCTTGGCATCGATATCCAGCGCCGCCAGCAATGCCGCAATTCCGCCGGTGCCCGCACTTGCCTCGAACAACGTCGAGCCCAAATCGCTTTCGCCGCTCAGTAACAGGGCGCCACCCTCCCGAAGTCGCGCATGATTCAACCCGAACATCGTTTCGAATTCCCGGCGTTCCAACCCGCCGGTCAGTTCCCGCTCCAGCCTGCTGTCGACCGTGAAGACAGGATCGGTCTGTTCCGTACGGACATCGAGGCCAGAGAGCGTCGCCCCCCTGCCCTTGCGCCTGATGAGCCCGACCGGTCGGCCGGCCTGGTCGATGAAGATGCCGCCGATCCGCAGCTCGCCCGCCGGGTGGACGAAGTCGTCC
>CAZZGV010000442.1:0-1167 GCA_964654255.1 uncultured Legionella sp.
AGTCATTTGCATTTTATCATGGAGAGTTTAATTCGAGAAGAATCTTCTCTCATCCAGCATTGGAAAATAACAAGATCAAAAAAAGCAGAACGAGATGTATTTTTTATTGAAATTCCTATTCCTGCACTACCTGCATTAATCGATCTTCCAGAAGAAAATCGAATTTCTTCTCATTTGAGTTTGGATCAATTTTTGGTAATGATCCAAAAGAATTGATTGTATATTAAATATCCAATCCAAACTCATAGCGATTAATAAATAATCCAATAACAATATCGTGCATTTTTTCAAGCTTTGAAAAGCAAATGGTTTTTCTTGCCAATCGCTTTATTCTGACGCGAAATGTTAGGTGTTTTCGTTCAATCTGTTGAGTATTGGTTTTGCTAATCGTGTGCTGCGATTCTGGTAATTTTCTTTGATAAGCACCCCAATCATCAGTGTAAAAATGCTTGATACCAAAAGGCATTAATAGCGCTTTTAATTGGCTAAAAATTTTATCTTTTCTCGCGCCAAAGACATAGGCAAGTACCTTGCCACTTGCATGATCGATGGCATGCCATAACCAGCGTTGATTATCTTTCTTTTGAACAAAGCTCCACATCTCGTCCAGCTCCGCCTCCTCTGCTGGCACAAGATCGACGTTGAGGTTCGGACAATCCAATTGCTCTAGCAAGGCTTGATTTATGTTCTGGAGAGAGGCTTCCTTTTTTTTAACTCCGATAACACCGTGGTTATGCTGATATCCAGAACCCGCGATGTGTCGCGTATACCGCTTCCATTTAAAGCCATTTCAACAATTTTTTCTTTCACTTCGGGCAAGCAGCCTTTATTTTCATAAGCAAGAATAAATGTATTTTTTGAGCAGGATTCATTTTTGCATTGGTACCTTTGCTTGCCCTGACGATTTAATCCAAATTTAACTACTGTTTTTGTTCTGCATATCGGACAAACAACTGCTACTAATGCCATCGCGTTTCTTTCCTTGAATCAAAACGCAAGTCTAGCATATCAATTCTTTTAGATCATTACCAAAAAACCTTTGGATGAGTATGTATCGGAATTGTATACGCAAATGGGATTAGGATTAACCTACAAGCCATTGAGGAAATTTCCTTTGCAAAATATTGCCCCAACCGAGAACGATTCTAAATTCAGGAAACAGATCAT
>CAZZGV010000443.1:0-1166 GCA_964654255.1 uncultured Legionella sp.
ACCGCGGCGTTTAACGCATCGAGATGAGCATTTATTTCATCTGCGGTGACGACTATCGATGACATAGCATTTATAAAATGCTTGGCTTTTTGTGGGCCAAATCCTGAGCTCATTTCAGCGCGTTGTATGTCACGCGCACTTACATCATTCAAAACAACATAGCCACCGATGGCTTGCTCTGCCTCATCAGGTGACGCATTTAATAACGGCTTAGCAAGAATTGCCCCGAGTTCTAGCTCATAATCTAATGCCTTGGTATAACGTGGTTGGTAAATGGCATCGCCAGACGTTATAAAATTTAAATGATTACCCCAATAATACAATGGCGTCTGATACCATAAACGTGATGGCTTAAATAAAGGACATGTTGTTCTAGTTAACGTTTCATACAACGTTGTTAATTTATACGTATTTGGTAAAAAGCGTTTCACAAACCCGCGCGAGGCATCAACAAGATGTTGCTCAAACAATGCAAAATCTCGAAATGATAACGGTTTAAAAGGACAAATAATAAGCGCCTCTGCAGCGCTATTAGAACTTGAATCTACCTGCTCTGATAAGAATTGCCAGCCATCATAGCCTAGCGCAAGCACCGCCAATAAACTCGTCGCTAACTCTGCCACACCAAATCGCTGCCCAATACGCTCTAAATTGGCTAATGATGATAATCGAACCCATGCTGTTCCATCAGTTTTTAACGCCTCAACGCACGGCCCGGTTGCTGTTAATACTGTTCGTAATTTCATAGTGCTTTCATCGATTGTATAAAGCTAGGTAACTGCTCTAACGGGCAGCTGGATAGCAAGTGTTTCCACCCCAAAACATTCAATGGCCCTTTATATCTAATCAACACATTTCTCTTCATGACAGCCAGACGCGAGTTGGTTTTAATAAATAATTTTATTGGCCCATCGGATGAGCGAACAATCCAGTTAACTCGTGGGTAACGTAGTGCATGGTAATGCTTTAACGCGTCGCGAACGGGAAAATGTGCTAATAATTCAGACAAAACTATCGCATCTTCAAACGCACAAGCAGCCCCTTGTTGCAACATAGGGGAGCATGCATTACTCGCATCCCCAATCAAGGCAATATCCTCTTGACTAAATAAAGGCTCTGGGACTGATCGCAAACGACCAGAATAAATAGTTTTATTTTCAGGCATT
>CAZZGV010000444.1:0-1165 GCA_964654255.1 uncultured Legionella sp.
GCATGCATTTGTTCTTGCGCAAAGGGCACTTGCCGCCACCGGAAATAGGCCACGCCGTTTGCATCAAAACTAGATGTTTTAACGGATCATATTCAAGTGACTAGGGAAATTGATGGCGGACTTGAAACATTGGATGTCATTTTACCGGCCGTTGTAAGTGCTGATCTGCGTTTAAATGAACCACGATATGCAAGTTTACCAAATATCATGAAAGCCAAGCGAAAACCCTTGGATATTATAGAGTTGCAGTCTCTTGGTTTATCGCTTAAACAGCATATAGATGTCATATCAGTGGCTCCACCGAATGTAAGAAATGGCGGGATAAAAGTAAATTCTGTTCAGGAATTACTTGATAAATTACAACATGAAGCCAAAGTGCTTTGACAAGGAGGGAGTATGAGCACTTTAATTATCGTTGAGCATGACAATCACGTCATGCATTCATCAACGCGGCATGTATTAACAGCCGCATTGCAGTTTAAAGAAAAACCTGTGTTATTAGTTGTTGGTTATCAATGCCAAGCGGTGGCTGCTGAGGTTGCTACTCTAGCAGGCGTTGATGCGGTTTGGTATGTAGATGATGCTTGTTATGAGCATCAATTCGCAGAGAATATTAGTCAATTAGTTGTAGCACTTGCTTCATCGTTTACTAATATTATAGCGGCTTCCAGTACCTATGGAAAAAACGTATTGCCTCGAATTGCTGCGAGTCTTGATGTTGCTCAAATCTCAGATGTGGTAGGTATCCTTGATCAAACAACATTTGAGCATCCTATTTATGCAGGTAATGCTATAGAAACAGTTCGTCTTTTAGATGATAAAAAAGTGCTTTCTATCAGGACTACAGCGTTTGATGCTGTAGTAAACAGTCAGCCTGCTTGCTCTATTGAGCATATGGATAAAATTTTTACTCAAACAACGACTACATTTGTTGGCGAGCAATTAAGTGAGTCCATGCGTCCAGATCTTGGTAGTGCTCAAATTATTGTTTCCGGTGGTCGTGGTTTGCAAAGTGCTGAAAAATTTAAATTGATTGAAGACTTAGCTGATGCTTTAGGCGCCGCAGTCGGTGCCTCAAGAGCCGCTGTAGACGCAGGTTTTGTACCTAATGATTATCAGGTGGGGCAAACAGGAAAAGTGGTTGCTCCTAATCTTTATATCGCGG
>CAZZGV010000445.1:0-1163 GCA_964654255.1 uncultured Legionella sp.
TTAGATAAAGGTTTAGTAGTTTTTTTAAATTCTTTATCTGATCTATATAAATTGCGTGCTGCTGCTGTTAACGTCTTAATAGTAAGGTCTAGCGTATTGGCATTGTCCTCTGCCATGTGTATGAGAAGGCGCGCTTTTGAAGGCCAGATCATTTTCATAAAATTTTTATATAAAGCGGGGTATTCGCTTTTTTTAGTTTCGTCATCTATTGGCTTATCAAACAATGAATTTTTTATTGCATCACTAATGGTTTGATAGAGTGGTTTGAGGTCGTCACTTAAAGGAGTACTTTCTGTACTATCGCTATTTAAAAGAGCTTTTTCGTTGTCTGGAAATAGTATAGCTGTCATTACTAAAAAGTATTTTGATAGGGTTTCTGTACGCATAAATTTTGTTGTAATGTATTCTTTTTCAAGAGAAAATAGCCTGGGAATTAATTGAAGCAATTGTCTTTCTGACATTTTAGGAGCAATGGTTATGACAAAATCCAACATTGCTTCCATTGTTGTGTAGGCCGTGTCTGAGGGGCGTTCAGCTGCGTTTTTTTCACCCTTAGGAGCAAAAATTTTCTCATTATAAAAGCCAGACAATTCTTCATCTGTAATAGTCTCATTAGTAAATTTTTCGCCAAATTTTTGAATTAATTCTTGAGTTAGTTTTAATAGCATAATATTTCTATATCGATTTGTGAGGCGCATATTATACGCTATAAAAAAACTTAGTGGTTGTTTTTTATTCTTTCTTGAGGAAAAGAATAAAACGCTTACAAGCGTTCTATTCGTGCTTAAGGGGGGGCTTGTTGAAATTAAGTTATTAACTATCAGTCTACCCAGTCCTGGGCCGGTAAAAAATCTGTATAAAGTTTGTTTTCCTCAGTATGTTCCCCTGGTTGCCAGTTATATTGCCAGTGAACCTCTGGAGGTAGGGACATTAGAATAGATTCCGTACGGCCGCCTGATTGTAACCCAAAAAGAGTGCCTCGGTCGTAAACCAGATTAAATTCAACATAACGGCCGCGGCGATAGAGTTGAAAATTTTTTTCACGGGTTCCAAAGGGCAGTGATTTTCTACGATTTACTATTGGCGCATAGGCTTGGATAAAATGATTGCCAATACTTTGCGTTAAACCAAAGCTATGCTCAAAGCTTTGTTCATTGTAGTCA
>CAZZGV010000446.1:0-1162 GCA_964654255.1 uncultured Legionella sp.
CTGACGGCGATTCTCTTTACGTTGGGGAAATTCGCGATCGGGTTGTACTTGGGCAAGAGCGACGTAGCATCTCCCTATGGGGCGGCCGGATCCATGATCGTGCTGCTGGTCTGGGTGTACTATTCAGCTCAAATTCTCTTGTTCGGCGCAGAGTTTACTCAAATCCATGCGAATGCGGCTGGGGCGCGCGTCAGGCCGAAGGCCCACGCGGTCGTGACGGATCCGAACAAGGCTCAGGCCTCGACCGGGGCCTTCGATCAGCCACGGACTGCCGTTCCGGCCAGACCTGCTTCGGCCGCAGAGCACGCGATTCCGACGGCCTATCCTCGTCAGCTGGAAACCGAAGTGGGTACCGACCGGATTGCGCGCTGGGGGAGCATCATCATTCTGCTCCTGTCGATCGGGCGGTTGATTCTGACCAGGTCGTCACCGGCGGACACACATCCGCCATCTCGCTGATTTACACCTGCATAACCTGCCGCGACGCCGAGCGCCTTCATGACAGAAGTTTGGAACTAGGGATGATACGAGCTTTCCTGGTTCGCCGCGTTTGATAAGCTGCTGACTCATCCCTGTTCGTACACACACATCAGAAGGAGGCTCACAATGGCAGGAAGAACCGCATTCGTATCCGGGGTCATCGACATGTTGAAGGAGGATCACGCAAAGGTGAAGGGGCTTTTCGAGCAATTCGAATCTGCCGAAGGTCAGGAGCAGGCGGAGATTGCCGCAACGGCCATCATGGAATTGCAGATCCATGCCGAGCTCGAAGAAAAGCTAATTTATCCTGCCATCCGCGAGGCGATCGATGAAGATGACATGATGAATGAGGCTGTCGAGGAACATCATCTCGTCCACGTGCTCATTGCAGAACTGAAGAAATTGAAGCCCAAAGATGAACGGTTTCATGCCAAGTTCTGCGTGTTGAGCGAACTCGTCAAGCACCACATCGAAGAAGAAGAGGGAGAAATGCTGCCGGAAGCGGAACGCCGGGACATCGACTGGGATGTCTTGGAGGCCCTGGTGATGAAACGCAAAGAGGCACTCATGGCGAAGTATTCCAAGGCGTCCACGAAATCCAAATCCGCTTCCAAGAGTTCACGGCGGTCGTAAGTCGGCCAGGTTGAACCGGCCACCCCGTAACCTTGCGGCGAGGGACCGC
>CAZZGV010000447.1:0-1159 GCA_964654255.1 uncultured Legionella sp.
GTGCCAGCTCCCAGGCCCCTTGGAACAGAATAATCAACGGCACGATCGAGGCGGAGCGGGCGGCCACACCGGGAACGATCTCAGCCGCCCCTTCCCCCGCACCCCGATCATGGCCGGATTGGACTAACTTCCGGGATTCGCCGGGACCTTCGCTCATCACAGCACCTCGTGCGTCGAGAGTTCGATCACTCTGATCTTCACCAGCCCTCGATCACCGAACGAGACGCGCCGCCATAGCACCTGCGCCCGGTAGCCCGGAAATCCGGCCAGGCATTCATACATGCGGCTGTACGTCTCTTTAATCAACAGGCGCGCAGCCGGATCGTCGACCAACGTCTGTCCTTTCCCGGCCGTTGATATCATGATCGTCCCTCCCTCATCGCGAGACACTCTTCCCGGCCCGGCGCCGATGTGCCGTTCGACGCTTCGGCCGCACGAGACAATGCTCAAGCCCTGTCAAAAACCGTTGCCAGGCCACTCGCCGGCCGATCACCACGATCTTGGCGCGCGATTGCCTGCTGCCGGTATAAGGGGTCATCGAAAACGAGCCCAGAATCCATTGCACCTCGTACAACCCCGTCTTTCCCGCCAGCCGGACAAACCCCTTGAGCCGCACGACCGACCGCGCGTATCGATGCAACCATGCTTCCATGCGAGCGGGATCGACCGGCAGGGTCAGCCGGAAGCTGCCGCTCTGATAACCGGTCGCCGAATCCTTGATGACACCATCAGTCACCGCAGATGCCCGGCGCGCGGCTGTCCGGTCGAGCAACTGCGAGGCGTTCACATCGGCATGGATGGCACGCAGGACCCGGGCCGCTGGATTCACCGCCCTGATCCGCTGTTCGACGACCGGGAGCGATCTGGTCCAACTTGTTCAGAATGATCGTGTCGGCTTGCTGAAGATGGCGATCTGCGGCGGGCCAGTAGGCCCCGAGCTTCATAAATCCGGGGGCATCGACCAGCACGATGACGGATGCCAAGTGCGCCGCCTGCCCTACGCGCACATCTGCAGACAAGGCCCGCTCGACCCCGGTGATCACCTGCCCGGTGTCGGCCAGTCCGGTGGTCTCGATAAACACCGGCGCCCCTCCGGACTGCCGCACTAACTGTCCGACTTTTTCACTGAATTCGCCGGAAAGATCGCAGCAGATACAGC
>CAZZGV010000448.1:0-1153 GCA_964654255.1 uncultured Legionella sp.
GTAAGGGATTTCAGGGAGTTGTCCGGCGCCATAATTATGCCGGTGGTCCTGAAACCCATGGATCCATGTTTCACCGAGCCCCAGGATCCATCGGCGCAAGTTCGTACCCGTCCCGCGTTTGGAAAAATAAGGCCCTGCCTGGGCATATGGGGGATGAGCGTGTCACGGTCCAACGTTTGAAGGTGATTGACGCACGTCCAGATGAAAACCTGTTGTTTGTCCGCGGAGCAGTGCCTGGTGGCGTGAACGGGCTGCTTATTGTGCGGAAGTCAAAAAAGAGTTAAGCCATGCCGATTGTTGATGTCGTTGACTCGAAGAAGAAAAAAGTCGGTACCGTAGACTTGCCGAGTGAAGTATTCGGCTGCAAGCCGCATGCACCATTAGTGCATGAGGCTGTTGTGATGCAGCGTGCTTGTGACCGGCAGGGGACCGCATCGACTTTGCGTCGAGGTGAGGTAAGTGGGTCTGGAAAGAAGCCATGGAAGCAGAAACATACCGGACGAGCTCGTGCGGGTTCCTTGCGATCGCCTGTTTGGAGGCATGGAGGGACCGTGTTCGGCCCGAAACCGCGAAGTTATGCCTTCGGTATGCCTAGAAAGAAGTACCGAGCGGCACTTCAAAGTGCCTTATCCGCAAAAGTGCTTGAGGGGAATATAGTTGTGGTGTCTGATTTGGCCATCAATCAGGCCAAGACTAAGCTGCTAGCCAGTGCCCTGGGGAAGCTCGGTATATCCGGGTCGGTGTTGCTCGTGGTTGGTGACGTCCAGTCTCCATTCGTACAGGCTGGAAAAAACTTGCCTAACGTAACGGTCCTGAGGCCTGAAGAGTTAAATGTGTACGATGTGCTTCGATGTCACTCTCTGGTCATCCCCCAAGGTGAATTAGATCGTGTGAAGGAGGTGTGGTCATGAAGGGCGACCTCCATCAGGTACTGATTCAGCCGTTGTTGACTGAAAAGTTTACTGCATTGCGTGAGCAGGGGAATACCGTGGGTTTTCTTGTGCATCCTGAGGCAAATAAGATTCAGATTAGGCAGGCTGTCGAATCGCTTTTAAAAGTGAAAGTTTCCCGCGTAAACGTTGTTACCATTCGCGGTAAGGTGAAGCGATTGGGGCGGTTTGTTGGGAAGCGGTCCGATTGGAAGAAGGCGTTT
>CAZZGV010000449.1:0-1150 GCA_964654255.1 uncultured Legionella sp.
GCTCGGCGTCGCGCTGCTGCGCGTCGTGGTGGCACATCGGCAGCTCGGCGCCGCTATTGGCTGGAACGCCCTTGCCGTCGCGCTGTCGTCTGCCGCCGGACCGGCGATCGGCGCGGCGGTCCTATCAGCCGCAAACTGGCACTGGCTCTTCATCGTCGACCTCCCAGTGGGTGTGATAGTGCTCCTCGCATCCCGCGCGCTACCAGATGTCGGCGGGACGGCACGTCCGCTGGACCTATTCAGTGTGGCGTTGAATGCCGGAACCTTTGCGTCGTTGGTCATTGGCGCAGAACTGCTCCCAAGCAGACCGGCGCTGGCTGCCGTCCTGCTCGCCACCGCGGCCCTCGAGCTGGTGGCGCTGGTTCGGCGGGAAATGCCGAAGGAGGCTCCACTGATCCCGCTCGACTTGCTCCGCGCCGATTCATTCCGCTTCTCGGTGATCGCCTCGGCTTGTTGTTTTGCTGGACAGACTGCGAGCATGGTTGCGCTACCCTTTTACCTGCAGCACGAGCTTGGGCAGAACACGTTGACGACCGGGCTTTATATGACGGTCTGGCCCTTAACCGTTGCGATGGCCGCCCCGTTCGCAGGCCGACTCGCGGACCGCCTGTCGACCGCTTGGCTTAGTGCCGCGGGCGGATTGTGTCTCGCGACTGGGCTCGGGGTTGCCGCCCTGTGGCCGCTGAAGGGCGACCCGCTGCTGCTCATACCGCTCACCACGCTCTGTGGCCTCGGCTTCAGCCTCTTTAATGTGGCCAACAACCGCAACATGTTCCTCTCGGCACCAAACGAGCGGAGTGGCGCCGCGGGAGGGATGCAGGGCACCGCCCGGTTGTTCGGGCAAACCGCTGGTGCGGTTATCATGACCCTGCTCTTTACCATAGCATCCGCCGATGCAGCGCCTCAGATCGGTCTTGGGATCGGAGCGGTGTTGACGTTTGTGGCAGGCCTCGTGAGCATGCTGAGGGTGAGTTCGATCTCGCCGCGCTGATCGCTGTCCCATCCGAGCGGGGAGTAGGGGGCACAGGGCGGACAGTTTTCTGAGACCTCCTCGTGTTGATCCTGCCGAGAAAAGTACGGATCGATTCTCCATTCACCAAACATCGATTACCATCCTCGCGGGGTGAGGGAGCGCTGAGCCTAAGTCGCC
>CAZZGV010000450.1:0-1147 GCA_964654255.1 uncultured Legionella sp.
ATCGTTGAAACCGGACTGTTCATTGGGCGGACCAGCATTCTAATCGTCGGGCATGCGCAGGGCGCCGACGTAACCCTCGCAGCGGAGTCATGAAGGGCGGCCAGGCCGACCTTCCCGTGACCCGACGACATGCGGCTCTACTGGCCACACGGTTCTTCACCAAAGCAGTAGCGTGGCTGGGTGTCTGGCACGGCGTAACCTCATTGTTCTTCGTGCCCGCGGCCTGGAGCCGCCCCGATCCACCACATAACAATCGACAGCCAAAGAAACACACCATGGGTTCAACTATGACGACTCCCGATCCATACAGACTCCCGCGCCATATCATTCCCTCTCATTACGACTTATATATCGAACCCGACCTCCAGGCACAATCATTCACAGGTCACGAGGTCGTCACCCTAACGGTGGCCGAACCGACTACCGAGATCTACCTGAATGCGACCGAATTGGAGGTCTTGACGGCAACATTGTCCGGTGAAGGAACGCCACGTAAGGGAACCGTGCGTATGGACGAGGAGCACCAGCGATGTCACATCACCTTCCCCACGGCCATTCAGCCCGGTGCCTGGAAATTGAACTTGGCATTTCGTGGCACACTAAACGACAAACTGCGCGGGTTCTATCGCAGCAGCTACAAGGATGAACAGGGCAATTTGCACTATCTGGCCGCGACCCAATTTGAGGCGACCGACGCGCGACGGGCCTTTCCCTGCTGGGATGAACCCCAATTCAAGGCCGTTTTCGCCGTCACCCTGGCGATCGATCCCGCATTGACCGCTATCTCGAATACCAGGATTGTCGATGACCGCGTCGAGGGTGGAAAGCGAGTGCTGCGCTTTGCGGAATCCATCAAGATGTCTACATATCTCGTGGCCTTCATTGTCGGGAAACTCGAAGCCACTGCTCCGACCATGGCCCAGGGCACCCCCGTCCGCCTCTGGTCCGTGCCAGGCAAACAGCACCTGACTCCATTCGGTCAGGATATCGCCGTTTATTCACTCAATTTTCTCGCCGACTACTACGGCATCCCCTATCCGGGCGACAAGCTGGATCTCATCGCCATCCCCGACTTCGCTTCCGGGGCGATGGAAAATCTAGGCGCGATCACATTCCGTGAAACAGCATTGCTGCTGGACCAGCGCAC
>CAZZGV010000451.1:0-1144 GCA_964654255.1 uncultured Legionella sp.
GTCGTAGTAGCTTGCGTCCCGCAGTCGTTCTGCGACGTTGTACCCAATGGAGAGCAGGAAGAGCGTCTCGTCGAACAGAAAGTCGTACTCCATCCTGGCAAACTGATCCGCTTGTCGACCGAAGTGGTCGAGCGAGTCCATGCGTTCTTCGGCCAGTCGGGTGGCCGCGCTTACATGGCGTCGAAGTTCGATCAACCGTTCACGTTCCGTGTCGGATGTGTCTGCTCCAAGTCGCGCGTCAATCGCCGGCAGCCACTCGCTTTCCAGTCTGGAGAGTGTCCGGAGTGTCGGGATCCGATCCAATTCTGGAAATAGGCGGAGCATCTCAGTGGTGGCGGGAAGGCCGATCCAGGGAGCGAGCAGTATCAGCTCCGCGAGCGCGTCACGGCATTGCCTCCCGACGGCATGGGCCCATCGGTGCGCCTCCGCGTTGGCCGCGGGCTCGAGTTGAGCGGTCACTTCATCCACCTGCCTGATGAGCCGGGTGAGGATATGGTGGGCGTGCGTGAGGGTGGTCGGCCTGTTGCCACAGGCAGCGGCTACGGTGTCCCGAACCGACTCGACTTCGGCCATGTCCGCGGTGTCGAGTGCCTCGCTCACCAGCGCGAGGGCATCGCGGAGTCCTTCAAAGGTGCGCTCGGCGAGGATCTTGTGTTCCGGTAGGCCGAGGAACCCTCCGCGCAACGTCATGACATGTCCCGCCAGATTGCCGCTGTCTACCGACGAAATGTACATGGGAAGCAGCGGTTTCAGCGTTTGAGTGTCGTACCAATTGTAGAAGTGCCCTCGAAATCGTTCCAGCCCGGCCATGCTGTCGAAGGTGCGTGCGGTGCGTACCATAAGCTGTCCCGCCGACAGATATCCGAAGTCGTACGCGGAGAGATTGGCCAGCAGCGCCAGTCCCATGTTCGTCGGCGATGTGCGATGGGCTACCTTCGGCGCCGGATGTTCTTGAAAATTATCGGGCGGAAGCCAATGGTCTTCCGGGCTTACGTAGGTTTCGAAAAAGGCCCAGGTCTTGCGAGCCATCTTCCGGAGAAACATCGTCTGGTCGGTGGTGAGTCTGGCCTCGCGTCGAGCCAGGGGTGTGCTGATCCACCAGGTGAGGAGAGGAGACAGCGCCCACAGGCTCAGAACCGGCGCC
>CAZZGV010000452.1:0-1143 GCA_964654255.1 uncultured Legionella sp.
CGGAGGAGGGGAGGCGGACGTTCCTGGGGACCGAGTTGAATTGTAAAAAGTGTGGAGAAGGGGGCGACGGGTTTGCCCCCACCGGGACTCAGACTTAAGAGTTCCGGTGGGGCTGATAAGGGCGATGACAGGCCTGGATCAGAACTGATGCAGGGAGGCGTTTGGTACGAGCTTTAGGCCCAGATCCAGTCGAAGAGCGACGTGAACCATCCTGTCACACTTGCGAACCAGGATTCATCCCGGGGCGCTGCTGTGGCTGCGGGTCGAACAGCTGGTGGCGCCGCGGGTGCCTGCACCGCTTTTGGAGAGGTACTTGGTGACGCCGGGGCTGTGACGACCGATGCGGGCTGAGGCACGGCAGGTGTCGTGGCGGCACTAGCGGCTGGAGGCGCCGGCGCCTGTGATGCGGTCGGTGCGGCAGTTGCGGTGGGCGGCATGGAATCAGCCTCCGGTGTTTGCGGGGTGACGACCGCGACCATGTGTGGCTCCTGCGAGCTTCCATCCACCGTGGTCACACGGGCCTCCGGGCCGGATTGTGTTGTCGCCATCGTATGTTCGTGTTGAGCCGTGAGCGCTTCCAACCGCTTCTCGATCCTTTTGGTCTCGCTGATTTCCTTCAACATGGCCTGATGCCGGGCGCGTAATGAGGCGATGCTGTACTCGAGGGCCGCGAGTTTGGCCTGGTTGCTCTTGTGCAGTTGGTCGTAGTCCACTTGAATCTTTTTCAATTCACCCTTGAGCGTGGCGAGAGAGCGTTCCTCACGCTGATTGGCTAGGTGCGCTTCTGCTCGCTGTTGTTCGAGGCTCTGGATGTCGGCCTGAGTCTGGGCGAGTTCAGCGGCCTGCGTTTTAACCTCGTGCCTGGCTGTTTCATAGGTTTGTTGCGAGACACAGCCCCCCAGCATCCAGGCAGCGGCTCCAAGCATTCCGCAAAGCGCGATGGGGCGGAGGCTGCGGGGAGAGGTGGTCGCGACTATCGGGCGTGGAGTGTTTGCTTCCATGAGACCTTCCTCCCGGGTACGTACGGTGCCAGTCGTTGCGATTGCGATCGGTGTCCGCTTGTACGGAACTACCGTGCCTGAGGTTAATTTTTCAGAAAAGCAGAAAAACGGCAAAATATTTCGGCAAATTTGCAGGGCATCG
>CAZZGV010000453.1:0-1143 GCA_964654255.1 uncultured Legionella sp.
CATCGATGTGTCGCTGAACGGATTCTTCAATGTGACTCAGCCGCTGCTGCTCCCCATGATTCGCACTCGTTGGGGGCGCATCGTCACCATTACCTCCGTCAGTGGCGTGATTGGCAATCGTGGACAAGTCAACTACGCCGCTGCAAAGGCGGGGCTCCACGGTGCGACGAAAGCCCTCGCGCTTGAACTGGCCTCACGACAGATCACCGTGAATGCGGTGGCGCCGGGGATCATCTCGACTTCGGCGACACAGGAATTGTTCAGCACCGATGTCATAGACCGATTAATCCCGATGAAACGCGCCGGCACCGTGAATGAGGTGGCGAGTCTCGTCACCTATCTCGTGTCCGATTCCGCCGCTTATGTCTCCGGACAAGTTATCTCGATGAATGGAGCTCAGGCATGAGGGGTTCGGCTCAGGATTATGTCGCCGTCATTCCGGCATACAACGAAGCTGGGACCATTCGCGCGGTTGTGGCCGAGACCCTGAAATACCTGGATCGGGTCGTGCTTGTGGATGACGGCTCTTCAGATTCCACCGCGGACTGCCTGCGTGAGTTGCCTGTCACGATCATCCGGCATCACCACAACCTGGGTAAGGCCGCTGCACTCTGGCGTGGCATGCAGCACGCGGCTGCCCAGGGGGCGACCGCAGTCATTACGCTCGATGGAGATGGGCAGCATGACCCGGCAAACATTCCCGCTTTGATCGCGGTACACCTGCGCGATCCTTCCGCACTCGTCATCGGAGCGCGTCTGGATGGCAAACGAGTCGCTCCCTGGTTACGATATTGCGCCAACCGTGTCGCAAACTTCTGGATCTCCTGGGCTGCCGGATGCCGGATCCAGGACAGCCAATCCGGATTTCGTCTGTATCCGATCGCGCTGCTGAATGGAGTGGGGTCGCGATGCGATGCCACGTCTGGCTTCGCGTTCGAGAGTGAAGTGCTGATCGAAGCCGGTCGACTGGGTGTACCGATTCGGATGGTCCCTGTATCGGCCATCTATGGACGCCATCTCAGATTAAGCCACTTCCGGCAGGTGCGGGACGTGATTCGTATTACCCGCATGGTGGCTCGCAAATTGTTAGCTAAGCAGCTGGATATTTCCGGATTGGTCAAGAGCCGACGCCCGGCGCTGCCA
>CAZZGV010000454.1:0-894 GCA_964654255.1 uncultured Legionella sp.
GATGGGGTAGGTCATCGGCGGACGGCGGATGGGCGTGACCTGCGGCGACACGCTCTGTCTGGAGGGCTATAAAAAACGTTCCAGTTGATGGGGGGCAGGGATGCGGCACGTGTCGGCTTTTCCCATCCACCGGTAACGATGACGCGCAACATAGTCGTACAGCGCATCACGTAGCGGGCGTGGGACCAGGATGCCGAGATAGAACAACGGCCAGAAGCCGGACAGGTGCCGTACGATTCTCAGTGCTGCCGTGGATTTGGTGTAGACGCGTGTTTGCTCCAACAGGAGGAACGTCGAGAATTCCCGGGTCGGTAGCTGGAGCGCATGCAGGATCTCTTGCCCCGGGTTGGATTGTAAGGTGCCGAACTTGAACTTCTTGCGGGGGTCGCGATCGATCGTGAAGTTCACCCAGGCATTGCACCAGTTGCACGCGCCATCGAACACAATGACGTGCTCATACCGGGCCCAGGGGTGTGATTTCCGATCAAATCCGTCGTTCATCCGTTGCGGCTCCCGCTGCCGCGCCTGCCGGTTCCGCTCTCCACGGATTGGACGCGGTTCAACGCATTGCCCTCCTATTGTACCGGTTCAGAAACAGGCGGGTCCATCAACTCGATTTCTATCCGCTGTCGGCGTATGCTTTTGCGAGAGACGATGCGCACGGTGAAGCCGGAAGAATTTCCGGTTGCGGTCGAGCGCGAAGCAGGCACGGGCGGGTAAGAAAGGCGGGGCAGCATGAACAATAAAGGATTCTTCGTCGGCCTCATAATCGGCATTGCGGCCACCGTTCTGTTGAGTCAATGGGCGATGAGCGCTGCGGGTAAGGAGGCGGGGACGGCCCCCTGTGTGCCGGCCGGCCTAGTCGCTGATTATGTGCACAGCGTGATCCAGGCT
>CAZZGV010000454.1:909-1138 GCA_964654255.1 uncultured Legionella sp.
GAGAGAGACCTCCAGGCTCCCGCTTCCTGCTCAATTTCTGCTCGAATCCGGTCGGATGGTCGCTCAGCAACGCAATGGGATTCGTTTCCGGCTCATCAGCAACTGGGCGATCAATAAGACGAATCGCCCAGCCACCGACTTCGAACGAGCCGGTCTGGCCGAGATCCTGCTCAATCCCGATCGTCCCCATACCGGTGTGACGACCGAGGAAGGCAGGCCCGTCTTCCCG
>CAZZGV010000455.1:0-1132 GCA_964654255.1 uncultured Legionella sp.
GCTCTTTGCTTCTGTAGGATCCGCTTTCCTTCCTGCGCGCCCGGCGTCAGTGTTTCTTCATTGGGAAGAGTCTTTCCGCGTTGCCGCCGGCGCGGCTGATGAACCTCTTCCCGGACAACCCAACGGCGACGGTTCCATCAACCCGATAATGGCAATCTGCATGGACGGAGGCCTGCCTTCATGGCCGTGGTGGCCCGTGCGGTCCCGTGCAGGCAGCTACCCGGTTTGCTTCCGCTAGGGTTCTTCCTAGCTTGAGCGCTCCAGCAGAAATGGCTACGATGCTCGACTGCGGGCCCCGCGAAGGATGCGGCCAGACCATATCTACGAATGACAAACGGAAGGCCGCGCGTCGCTCGTCTGCTATGTCTGTCCCCTCTGGCATTTGGCATATCAGCCTATACATGTTGCTGCATGGGCCGGCTGTTCCCGATGGCGTTAGGTTTCGAACCGTCTCCCTGAGCCCCTACCTCGCGTGTTCAACGGCCGTTCGCATATAATACAGATGAATCTGAGTCGGTTCACGGGGGAATGATGAAGGAACGGGACGGGACTGGCGAAGATTCTGCGCGCACGGCCGACGGGTTATCAGCCTCTGGGTCCCCACTTCCGAGCATCGATTCAAACGACTCCCTCTTTACGCACTTCACCCAGAACCTGCCGGGCCTGGCCTGGGTTAAGGATCTCCAAGGGCGCTACCTCTATGTCAACGAGGCCACTCGCCGGCTATTCGGGACAGAGGCTCTCATAGTCGGCAAAACCGATGAGGAGCTGTTTCCTCCCCACACATCCGCCCAGTTCCGGGCCAATGATCGGATTGTCCTCGACAGCAAACGGGCCATTCAGACGACGGAAGAGTTACAACAGGCGGACGGCCTGCATCGCTCGCTGGTGAGTAAATTCCCGATTTTCGGGAAGGACGGCGAGGTAGTCATGGTCGGCGGCATGGCGATCGACATCACCGAGCATCTCAGAGTCCGGGACGAGTTGCGGCAAAGCCAGGACCAACTCCAATTGATCGCCAATCATGCTTCCATCTTCATCGCCTATTGTGACGCCGGCCAGCAGTACCGATACGTCAATCAGGCCTATGCTGCACGGATGAAACTGACAACCGCCGACATTCTCGGGAAAC
>CAZZGV010000456.1:0-1131 GCA_964654255.1 uncultured Legionella sp.
CGAAAGATTTTCTGGCTGGAGCGGGGCTGAACGTGGAGGCGCTCGGCCCGCAGTTGGATGGCAAGTTCATAAGTGCCTTCATCCGCGCAACGAAGCCACGGGAATTTTCGTAGAGAGCCGTCTAGCGGCCTCCGGTGATCGTGCGAGGTCTCACTGTTTCTCGTAGGAGATGTGATCGTGAATATTCTTTTTCTCTGTACCGGCAACTCCTGCCGCTCGGTATTGGCCGAGGCCACGTTCAATGCTCTGGCAGGCCCTGAATGGCGTGCCATGAGTGCGGGGAGCCATCCGACCGGCAGGGTCCATCCGCGATCCCATGCGCTCTTGCGGCGTGAAGGCATCTCGACGGAGGGCTTATACAGCAAGTCGTGGACGGGCCTTCCGGCGATCCCGGATATCGTCATCACGGTGTGCGGCAACGCGGCGGGTGAAACCTGCCCAGCCTATCTTGGTCCGGTGTTGCGTGCCCATTGGGGTGTGGAAGATCCGGCCAAAGCGACCGGAAGCGACGCCGAAATTGATGCGAAATTCGAGCAGGCTTATCGCACCTTGCGCGCGCGAATAGAAGCATTCCTCAAACTGCCGCTTGACCGGCTCCAACAGGATCGAGAGCAGTTCACGGTTGAACTCGATCGTATTGCACAGCTGTCGTAAGAGGCATTTTTGTTCACTCCTGTTTCCCGATTTCATGGAGGTCCATCATGACGAGGATTGAGGTGTACGACGGAGCAATGTGTTGCAGTACGGGTGTGTGTGGAGTCGATGTGGATCAGGCGTTGGTGAACTTTGCCGCCGATGTTGAGTGGGCGAAGCAGCAAGGCGTCAAGATCGAACGGTTTAACCTGGGGCAACAACCGTTGCAGTTCGCGAACAATCCCCGGGTCAAAGGCTTCCTGGAGCGCTCGGGGGAAGGGGCGCTTCCGTTGATTCTGGTGGACGGAGAAGTGGCCTTGGCCGGGCGGTATCCCGGCCGGGCTGAGTTGACCCGTTGGGCTCGTTTAGTCGCGGTGCCAACGGTGAGTCAGGTGGAAGGTAGCTGCTGCAGTGGTGACTCCTGCTGCTAAGTTCATCCGGTCAAAGGAGTGCATCATGCGGTTTCTAGACCACGTACCCCCCTTCCTGTTTTTTACT
>CAZZGV010000457.1:0-1129 GCA_964654255.1 uncultured Legionella sp.
CTTTATTGTGGCGCCGGACGAAGAAGGCGTGGTGAAACGATTCGGCATCCCCGTGCGCGTGGTGGATCCAGGTCCGCACATGAAGATTCCTATCGTCGAAAGCGTCTTGCAACCTAAGGTGGCGAAGCTTCACCGGGTGGAAATCGGGTTTCGGAAGGACCGCCAAGGCCGCCAGCAGATGGTCCCACAAGAAGCCTTGATGCTCACGGGTGACATGAACATTCTGGCGATTGAGTTTATCGTCCAATATAAAATCAAGAGTTCGCGCGAGTACCTTTTCAATGTAGCCGATATCGACGAAACCATCGGGAAAGCGGCTGAAGCCTCTATGCGTGAAGTGATCGGCAAGAGCAAAATCGATGAGGCTCTCACAACGGGGAAAGCACAAATCCAGAACGATACCCAGGAACTTCTCCAACACATTCTCGACGACTACAGGACCGGCGTGCAGATTGCCGCCGTCCAACTGCAGGATGTCGATCCGCCGGAAGCGGTTGCTGCCGCGTTTAAGGACGTCACGAATGCCAAGGAAGACCGAGAAAAGCTGATCAACCAGGCCCAGGGCTATCGCAACGATATTACTCCCAAAGCCAAGGGCGAAGCGGCTCAGCTGGTGAATCAAGCCAAAGGATATGCGCAGGCGCGACTCAACCGCTCCCAGGGTGAAGCCAACCGGTTCCTCGCGACGCTGAAGGAATACAACCAGGCGAAAGACATTATCACCAAGCGGATCTACATCGAAACCCTGGAAGAGGTGCTCCCCCACATCGACAAATTTGTGCTGGATGGCAAAGGGGGGGACCGTGTGCTGCCATACCTGCCACTCGATCGGTTCCCCAAACCGGCCCCATCCGGTTCGGCACAGGAGCGCACACCATGAGCAAACAAGGCTTCATCCTGGCATTCGTCGGTATCGTTCTTGGGTTGCTCGTCCTGGGCGCATCGCCTTTTTACATCGTGGACGTGACCCAGAATGCCATCGTTGTCCAGCTCGGAAAGCCGGTTAGAAATGTGACTGATGGAGGTCTTTACCTCAAAGTGCCGTTCATCGAAGAGGTGACTTACTTCGACACACGCCTTCTGGACTACGACTCCAATGCGCAGGACGTCATTACCCAGGACAAGAAGA
>CAZZGV010000458.1:0-1127 GCA_964654255.1 uncultured Legionella sp.
TGGTGATTATCGCGGTGATGTGGTCCATCAATCACTTTATGGGCAGTGAAGAACGCGAACAGGAGGGATTTTTAATTCGCATGGGTTCCAGGCTGATTCGTATCGTGATTGGTTTTTGTTTGTTCATTCTTTGTTTAATCGTTAAGGGGAATTAGGTATGCAGAAGTTAAAACAATTAGGGCGACGGGTTGGATTATCTCTAATCGGTCTGAATTACGCGCCCGCGTTATTCGCGGACAACTGGTTTCCGAAGATTTCGGATGCCGACAACATCGGCGATGGGAACAAAAGCATGATGTCGGTGACAGGAACCTACGTCAAGCAAGGGCTGGGGTTATTGATGTTTATCGCTGCCGTCATGAGTTTCATTAAATTTATTACGACCATTCAGCATGGCATTGAGGAATCGAAAAAGAATGAAGGTTCGATGGTGGCATTTGGAACGTTCGCGGTGATGGGGATTACTTATCTCACCATCAGCATTGTAGCGGGTTATGTCGGCTACTCCATGATTACCAAATTCAAAATTTAAGGAGCACGCCATGAATCGCCCATCCTCCCGACACTTATCGCACGACTATGAAGCCTACAAGGGTTTAAGCCTGCGTGAGCTGTTTTGGATTGTGATGACGTTCACGCCTTTTATTGCCCTGATCTTTATCTTGATCGGGGCATTCATCGGCTTTCCGGTGGCGTTTGGATGTGTGGGGTTTCTCGTGGGCTTTGTGATGTCGATTACCACATTCCCCAAGCGGATTGCACGACTCAAAGCGGGTAAACCGCACGGGCATTTGATGAAGAAAACCGTTTTGCTGTTCGTCCGTTTTGGACTTCGACAATCACCTTATCTGAATCACACAGGGCTTTGGCAAAAATCAAGAATTAGGAGCAACGTGCATGTTTAATTACTGGAACAAAATCGATCGACTCAATCAATTAAACCGCCTGTTATTGGCGGTCATTGTCTCCCAAATGGTGATTCTCATTGGGCTGATTATCACGTTATCGACCATGCCAAACCGTTATGAATTTTGGTTAACACCGAGCATGGCGGCAAACGGTGGTTTACTCAAAGAGGGCGACGTGCCTAACGAGTACGTACAGGGCTTTGTCGCAACGCTATTGCC
>CAZZGV010000459.1:0-1121 GCA_964654255.1 uncultured Legionella sp.
AGGCGATCAGCAGGGGAACTCCCGACTCGGCACCCCTGCTCTGCCCGCCGATGCGTGACCGCGGTGCATGGTCCTTCCGCGGTTTATACAGGGGCAGAGGGGAGTCAGGAGCCGTGACGAGGTCGGCCGCACGGCCGTCCGACGGCGTGGACGGAAGCCATGCGGCGTTGGGCCATGAAACCGGCCAGGCCATGGCGACTACAACCACTAGAGTAAGTCGGAGGTAGAACATCCTCTGCCGATCAGTAGTTGGCCGGACACAGGCATCTCGTCAGCGCAAGCTGGCGTGGGCTTGCGCAAGATCCCAGTCGGCCACGTCATGCAGCCCGACTTGTTTGAGCAAGGCCGCCCGTTGTTTGTGCAGACCCGTATCCCCTGGGTCGGAGGCGATAAGATCGCACAAACAGGCCATGGCATCGTACCAGAAACCCATCGCGGCGCTGGCCATCACCGCGTCGTGCGAACAGGCGGTCGTGGCGCCCAACACCATACACTCGCTGAACTCACAACGTTCGATCATTCCGCCGGTCACGATATCGCGTGAAGGAGAATTCTCGTCTTTGATTACGGAGATATACCACCGGTATTGGACATTCGCCTGCAGCGTGAAGCCGAGATCTTCAAGGTTCACGGCATGCACACCGGCCTGGTTGGGGGGGGCGATGAGCCGCTCGACGAGCGCGCGAATCGAACGCTCATCGATCAGGGTGAACCGCACCGGCAACGCCGTGTGTTTGGAGAGGAACCAGTTAAGAACCGGACGCTGCTTGACGGTGATCCCGACATGGTCGGGAACGAGGGCGGCAATGGCGGGATCTTCTCCCTCGCTTCCCCGCAAACTCCCTCCGATGCGGGCCCTGGGAGCCACCTGCTGAGGAGCCCGGTACGTCGGCATTCCCGGCTCTCCCTCCGCCAGCGCTAGGCCGGTGCCTGCGAGCAGTAAGGCGAGAAGCCACAAGGCGCCGACTTTCTGATCCCTACCGCGATGGATCCCTGTCGCCATGGTGTGTCCTCTCATCAGAAGCGTGAGCAGACTTATCCCAGGAGGATGCTCAAAAAATCCGTTCAGCAAGGCCGCAGCGAGGTCCGCGACGCGAAGAATAATGAGCGTCACGTTTGCG
>CAZZGV010000460.1:0-1121 GCA_964654255.1 uncultured Legionella sp.
GGCACCGGATCCTGGTGCGTGTGAAGATTCAGTGGAACTCCCGACCAGGCCTCTGACGGAAGCTGCGCGAAAAACGCGTCGCCGCCGAGCCGGATGGTGAACCAGCGATCCTCGGGGTGCGTCATTTCGTCGTAGGCCTGCCCCGTCACCGGCGCCAACCCGCTCTTCATCGGGACCACCTCAGGCCGAGGGAAATATGCCTTGCCACGTACCAACATGTCGCCCCAATGGGCGAATACGGAACCGGCCGTGGAGGGGGCAGACTCGCTTCCCAGGGTGCCACCCTGGATCGGCGCGTGTAACGCCGGAACGGCATAGGCGCCGAATTCGACGGCTATCGTTTTCGTTACTCGTGAGGTATGACCGGCTCCCGCCGTTACCTCCACCGTGCAGAGCAATCCAGGCCGCGTCGCCCCATAAACTCGCAACTTGAGAATCCTCGCAAGTCCGTTGAGGGATTTGAACCAGCCCGTTTGAGGATCATTCATAAGTCGGTCGTGCTGAGCATACGCCGCATCAAATACCACGTCCGGAGAGGTGCCGGTTCCTGCAAACTGTGCACGTCCCTGTGCATCGAAGTAGGACGCATCGCCCTGTGCATTCACCAACCGCTTCGTCAGCCACGACGTTTCGATGCCTTGTGGCAGCATGGCAGGATCATGAAACCATCCCATCACCACATCAACCGCCGCTTCAGCCGCATGATGCGCAAGCCGCTCCTCTTGCAACGCGCTGGCACCGACGATCTCCTGGCCGGCCAGCTGCATGGAGGTCATCCCCAGCAAGGTCAACAGAAACACCACCATGAGCACCGCCAGCATCGCCATTCCCCTCTCATCTCTCCGTACCGCAGTTCGTGACCGTCCCATGCTTGTCTTCATAGTTATTCCCTTTACCTATTACATCCGGATCGCCACATCCCGCACCAGACTGGACTCTTGCCTTCCCGCCCGCACCGTCACACGCACCCGCACCACTTCGCTCAGATCCGTAGTCACACGTCCATCCCTATCAACATATTGCAGTTCGAACTGACGCACATCTCCGATCAACGTACTCGCGCCGCCGTCCACATCACGCATGACCCGCATCGCCCCATCATCCTGACGCCTCACGTAGTA
>CAZZGV010000461.1:0-1118 GCA_964654255.1 uncultured Legionella sp.
CGGATTCCCTGGATTTCGAACCTGACCGGCACCTGGATCCGACGTGAGGACGCCACCGATTCCGCCTACTGGAGCCGTCACCTTCGTGGCACTGTCCGCTTTTCCGAAGGATTGCGCACTCTGCTCGGCGATCAGCCCCCGGTGCTGCTGGAAGTAGGGCCGGGCCGGACATTGCAGACTTTGGCCCGGCGCTGTGCCGGCTCGACGACCCTTTCTTCGTTCGCTTCCTTGAGTGGAGGGGAACAGGACGAGATGGCCGGCATATTGATGACGTTGGGATCGCTCTGGGGTGCCGGCCTGACGGTTGACTGGAAGGGACTGCACCGCACGCGTCCTCCCAGACGGATACCCTTGCCCAGCTATCCGTTCGAACGTCAGCGTTATTGGCTGGACCCTTTTCAGGACAAGCCCGATGCCGTGGCGGGCGAGGGGCGTCGTGCCGACCTCTCGCAGTGGTTTTATGAACCGTCGTGGAAACGGTCGGCGCTCGTCCCGACGTCGGCCCGGCGCAGTCATGAACATTGGCTGCTCTTTGTCGGCGATCGGCAGACCGGGTCTTTTCTGGGCTCCCAACTCGAGTCGCGTGTGGCCTCCGTGACGGCCGTGCTCCCGGGAGGCGGTTTCGAGCGTCTTGCGGATGGGAGTTATCGCGTGCGTCCACACTCTCGTGAGGATCATGCATCGCTGCTGGAGGATCTGACGGGCCGAGGCCTGGTCCCACACTGCCTCCTCCATGCCTGGGGGCTCGAATCGACGGGAACAGACACGTCTGCCGATGGGCGGCTCTGTGCGGCTCAGGAACGAGGATTCCTCCACCTTGTCACTCTGGTGCAAACGTTCGGAGCCCGTCGCGATCACCTGCGTTCGATCCTGGTACTGACCAGGGGACTCTATGACGTAACCGGTGATGAGTTGTTGCGGCCGGAATGGATCACCATGCTGGGCGCCTGCGTGGTGCTGCCGCAGGAATATCCAGGCCTCTCCTGCCGTCTACTCGATCTGGATCAATCGGCTCTCCAGCAGCAGTTCGTCCATGGCTGGGGTGAGCGGCTGGTGGCGGAAGCAGGACCTTCGGGCGCCGACCCCGTGGTGGCTTACCGGGGCCGGCATCGGTGGGT
>CAZZGV010000462.1:0-1118 GCA_964654255.1 uncultured Legionella sp.
GATGCCCGCGATTCAGGCCGAGCAGGGACTTGTCTCCGGAGCGGTGCCACTGACTCCGGCCCAGCAGTGGTGGTTCGAGCAAGAGTTATCAGAACCCCATCACTGGAACCAATCGCTCATGGTCATGATGTCGGACGCACCGGATCAGGTCAGGTTGGCACGTGCGCTGCGGTGGGTACTTGAGCGGCATGACGCGCTGCGAACGCGCTTCGACCTTTCGAACGGCCCGACTGCGCGGATCGAGGCCGTCGTCCCATCCGAAGATGTGCTGGTCTCCGTCGATCTCAGTGGCGTCGGGGAGGGAGGAGAAGCGGCCGCAGTTTCGAAGCAGGCCGAAGAGTATCAGCAGAGTCTTCACTTGGAACAAGGCCCCTTATTCCGTGCCGTGCTGTTCGATTTCGGTCCCCGGCGTTCCGCCAGGCTTCTTTTGATCGCGCACCATCTCGTGGTCGACGGAGTGTCCTGGCGAATTCTCCTCGAAGATCTACAGCGGGCCTATCTCGCGGAGGCGGGAAGCCCCTTGGTCGTTCCGCCCAAGACCACGTCGATCAGACAGTGGGGGGAGGCGGTGCGGGCCATGGCGGAGTCCGGGGCATTGCAGGGAGAGCTGGCTTTCTGGCTCGAACAGGATCCGGGGGTGGCTATCCCGCTTCGGCTTGATGATCCGACGGGAGAACGCAGCGAAGCCTCATCGGAGACCTGTCATGTCGGGTTCAGCCCGGAAGAGACTGAGGTTCTGTTGCGGCAAGCGCCCGCCGCCTATCGGACCCAGGTGAACGATCTCCTGTTGGCGGCGCTGGTCCAAACGTTTCAGCGCTGGACGGGGCAGGATCAACTCTTGTTCGACCTCGAGGGGCATGGCCGCGAGTCATTCGTCCCTGGGATGGATCTCTCGCGCACCGTCGGATGGTTCACGAGCATCTGCCCGCTGCTGCTCCGGCTTCCTGGCGGCTCTACCGGCGAGGTCGTGAAAGGCATCAAAGAACAATTGCGGGCCGTGCCGCCCGGCGGAACCGGGTATGGCGTCTTGCGGTACCTGGCCCATTCGCCAGAGACGGATCGCCTGCGGCGTCTACCTCCTGCGCAGGTCTGCTTCAACTATCTAGGCCAGCTCGATC
>CAZZGV010000463.1:0-1112 GCA_964654255.1 uncultured Legionella sp.
CGTCTGTTCCGAGTCGGACACCTTTCCGGCCGCCACGCCCGGGAAGGCCTCTATCGGCGACGTCATGGAGAACCAACAGACCGCGGTGAAGGCCAAAAGACTTTTTCGGTGCATGGGAGCAGCCTCGCACTCGAGAAACACTCATAACGAGTGATTCAGCCACGCTGCCGGTGCTCAACCGGGCTTTACTCCCGTGAGAACCCGTAGGCCGAATCGACCAACGACACATGAGAAAATGCTTGAGGGAAGTTTCCGACCAATCGTTTGTTCTTAACATCATACTCTTCGGAAAGCAGTCCGACATCGTTGGCCAATCCAACCAGTCGGTCATAGAGATTGCGGGCGTCCCGCCGGCGCCCCGCCAGAATGAGGTTGTCGACCAGCCAAAATGAACAGGGCAGGAACAGGCCCTCCTCGCCGAGAAGCCCCTCGACCTCCCCTGACGGGTGATACCGCCTGACCAGTCCATCCACCGTCAGCTCGCGTTCGATCGCATCGAGGGTGCCCTGCACGCGCGGATCGGAGAACGGGAGGAAGCCGACCAACGGGATCATCAACAGACTTCCATCCAATGCTGTCGAGCCATAATATTGCACGAAGGACCCGCGACCCGAATCATATCCTTCGCGGCACACCTGGTCATGAATCGTGGCACGGAGCGCGCGCCATCGTTCCAGCGGCCCCTCGACGTGACAACGCTCAATTGCCCTGACCGCTCGATCCACCGCCACCCAGGCCATGACCTTGGAGTGAGTAAACTGCCGACGCGGCCCGCGCACTTCCCAAATACCTTCATCCGGTCGATCCCATGCGGACTCGAGAAATTCCACCAGCGCATGTTGCACCCGCCAGGCATCCTCGTCCGGCGCCAGCCCTAAGATCCTAGCCTGATGCAGCGTATCCATGATCTCGCCATACACATCAAGTTGAAATTGCCGGGAAGCGGCATTCCCGATGCGTACCGGCGCGGATCGCTCGTAGCCGGGCAGCCAGTTCAACTCCAGTTCCGGCAACCGCCGCTCCCCGCTGATGCCATACATTATCTGCAAGTCGGATGGTTTTCCCGCCACGGCCCGCAACAGCCATTCGCGCCAGGCCTTGGCTTCATTGCG
>CAZZGV010000464.1:0-1108 GCA_964654255.1 uncultured Legionella sp.
GCCTGGTCCGGCTCGATTACCTGGTGACGGTCGTGGATGCCGCCCGTTTCCGGGAGGATTTTGAATCCGGCGACAATCTCCAGGAGCGCGGTACGGGGATCGGCATCGACGACCAACGGACCGTGTCGGAGTTGCTGGCGGATCAAGTGGAGTGCAGCACCTCGTTGGTGCTGAACAAGACAGTCCTGGTCACTGCGACGGCGCGTCATGGACTGGAAGCGTTCCTCCGATCCCTGTATCCGGATGCCGCCTTGTTGCCGACTGTTCATGGGGAAATTTCGATCGAGCAGCTCGGAAGGGCGACCGGTGTGGAGTCAGACGACCGTCCGCTGAGCCCTGGGTGGATGCAACTGCTCGAGGGACGTGTGTCTCCTGTAGAGGGCCAGAGGGATATTCAGAGCTTCGTCTACCGGGCGCGGCGGCCGTTTCACCCAGCCCGTTTCTGGACCTTGATGCAGGACGTCTGGCCGGGCGTGTTGCGCTCCAAGGGATACTTCTGGATCGCCTCGCAACCGTCCACTTGCTACATGTGGTCGCAGGCGGGCGGGGCATGTCTGTATGAGCGACTGGGCCGATGGTGGGTGGCGATTTCGGATCGACGATGGCCACAGCAGAAGGAGGCGCTCCTGGAGTTGGAGAAGGTGTGGGATCTTGAGTTTGGTGATCGGAGGATCGAACTGGCGTTCATAGGAGAGGAACTCGATCACAAAGGGATGACCAAGCGACTCAATGCCTGCCTGCTGACGAGAGCCGAACTTGCACTGGAAGAAGAGATTTGGCGGGCCTTCCAGGATCCCTTCAAAAAACCAAGTTGGGAGAAGCGTCGTGACAGGACGATATCGGGCGAATCGTTTCGCTGAAGCGGGGAGCCGGCGATGACAGTTAGTGCTGCAATCCCGGCAGTCACACGGGAGCTATCGTGTGATTTGTGCGGCATCCGACTCAGTCTGCAGGCAGAGGGCCGGTCAGATGAGTTGTCGAAGGGAAGTGCGTCCGGAGGTTTGTCGGGGACAGTTCCACGGCCGCGATGTCTTTCCTGTCGATTGGCCATATCAATGTGGGAATACGGCGGCGACGGCGATCTGCCACGGGCGTGAAGAGAGGCGAG
>CAZZGV010000465.1:0-1106 GCA_964654255.1 uncultured Legionella sp.
GTTCTTCGCAAACACAAGGCCTCTGCGGTTATGCCGTCTATTAACGCTGGGTTTTTCTCAAACATTTGATTCAATAATTGTCTACCATCAACACTTGCGGCAAGCCAATACAATACTGTAGTATTCTCATGCTGCCCTGCACCCGCTGTTCTTCGCAAACACAAGGCCTCTGCGGTTATGCCGTCTATTAACGCTGGGTTTTTCTCAAACAGTTGATTCAATAATTGTCTACTATCAAAACCTGCGGCAAGCCAATACAATGCAGACGTATTATCGTCTGCCCCTGCAGACTCTATTATTGGCAAACACAAGGCCTTTGCAGTTATACCTTTTCTTAGCTTTGAATTTTGCTCAAACATTACCTGCAATAATTGTTGCCCGTTAACACCTCCAGCAAGAAGATAAAATGCAGAAATATTTACATACTTTTGTTCGCCCATGAAACAAATTCGACATAAAATATCAGCGCTGAGCTTTTGAAGTATTTTTTTATTACCGCGAAATAACATGCGGAGCAAATTAATACCTAAATCTGTGGTTGTTAACCAATAAAATGGAGAGGTATTGCTAGTACCATCAGCTGCTGGATTCACGTCATATAAAATATCGAGTAACTTAGGTGCTAACAATACATTGGGGTTTAAATTAACTAAGTTAGTTAAAAATGTATGACCACGCTCACCCAGCGCGGCTACAACAAACAACGTTGAAAGCCCAGGGCGCCCGTCCACTGTACCAAACAAAATGTTCGAACAAAAATTTTTCATGTGCGCAGAAGAGCGCTCTATCAAACCATGAACAAAATCAAGATGACCGTTTTCTAGCCAATAAATCACACGTTCAACGGTCATAAATTTTAAAGAAACACGGCTGTGTACATCATTGAAAAGAAACGCTCTAGAATGCTCCACAAAATAATCAATGGCATACTTGCCGCTGGAGCGCTGCATACACGACATCATTTTTTCAAGCTCTGAGCCCTTCATTTTCTCAACTTGTTTTTTTAATGTCTTATTGAGCAGAATATACTCCATCAAGCACGTATAACCCCCAACAGGAACATCCATTAAAATAGAGGATAACTGTTGATGTTGCAGTAATTGCTT
>CAZZGV010000466.1:0-1104 GCA_964654255.1 uncultured Legionella sp.
CGGCATATCAAGGCAGTCTTCGCTGGACACCGTGCCGATATGGGTTTTTTGAAGCAGTTGGATCGCGGGGTCCGTGATATAGCCTTGTGTCGCGTACAGATGGGTATGTTCTTCGCCGTAATTCGAATGGCCGATTTCCAATGCTCGTTTCTGGATATGAAACGATCCGTTTGCGGAGAATCGATGAGGAATCAGTGAGCCCACGGCCGCCGCCAGATCAGGCAATTGGGAGCGGTCCTGGATTCGTCGTACCCGATCCATGACTTCGCCCAAATGTTGAAATTCCTTGCGCGATAGATATTGTAGGCTCTCAGGTCCGCGAAAGATCATAGTTCGACCTTTCTCCCGACAATTGTTGAGTCTGGAGGGGCGTCGGAGTGAGCTATGGTGCTGCTTCTGATTGAAGGAAGCCGTTACTCTGCCTCATGGGCTCTCTCCAATGCTACGAATTTGTGTAATGGAAGCGATACAGGACATACAGGCTAAAACCCGGCCTGGCTATACTAAGTCGGTCTCGACGCTGGACACCTGGAATTGTACCCGCAGGCGGATGAGCATATCCAGGGTATTTTTCACTTAGTATAGAGTGCCTAGGAGACCAAGCGCAATCCTGAAGAGAAGGCCGCGGGATCATCCAGGCAGTGGCATGCAGGTTCCGTGGAATTCGGTTAACGGTGAACCTTCAAGGTGGGCCCGAGCGTCAGCCACTTCGTGGGGCCGAGGGCAGCCATATGCGGCAGGTGGGCCACGTACCAGAACACCACATCCTGTTCCTGGATGCCCTGGTTATCCTCGTCATACCCGAGCTGGCCCCTCGCCCCGAAGACCCATGGAAGATCTTCATTTGGATGAGCGCGGCGGATGGCCACATCCAGGTCGGCGAACGAATCGCGTTCTCCATCGTCTTTCAGGGGAGCGTACCCGTCCCCAGGAAGCACCCACACCCCATGCCCTGTCAGTTGGTCGCGGACGAACCAGGATCGGTGAGTGGCAGAGTTTTTGACGTCATTGCGTTCGTTCGTATATTTTTTCCATCCGGGCCCCCAGCCGTTGTCCGGGCTGCCATCATCGCGGACAAATACCTGGTCCATTCCGTTGCCGTCG
>CAZZGV010000467.1:0-1104 GCA_964654255.1 uncultured Legionella sp.
GCATCGGGACCGGTTTCTGTTTACCGGCGATCACCTCTGGTGGGATCCGGAGGCCAAGCGACTGGCCTCCCCGCAGCAGCTGGTGTGGAATGCAGCAGCCTTGCACCGCTCCATCGAACGGCTGACGGATTGTTCGTTTGAATGGGTGTTGGCCGGTCATGGCGGGCGAGTCTTCCTGCCGCAACCGGACATGCAGGCGGCGCTGCTCGAACTGGTGGAGCGACGGCAGCGAGGAGGTACCAGATGAGTTGGATGCATGCGTTGTCATGGACCGGTCTGCTCTTCATGGTGAGCTTCAGCCTGGCCGTCGCTGAGCCGGGTCATACGACCGGAAACCAGGCGTTGATCGCGGCGGCAGAACGCAACGATGTCGAGGCGGTTCGGCGGCTGTTGAGAGAAGGAGCCGACGTCCGGGCTCGCGATTCGCAGGGGCGCACGGCCCTGATGGCGGCGACCTATCGGAACCATGCCGAGGTCGCGAATCTCTTGATCCAGGCCGGCTCTAACGTGAATACGCAGGATGCCGTGCAAAACAGTCCTCTGTTGCTGGCCGGCGCCAGCGGGTATCTCGAGATTCTGCGAATGACGTTGGCGGCCGATCCCGACTTCACAGTCTACAATCGATACGGAGGAACCGCATTGATTCCGGCCTGCGAGCGGGGCCACGTGGAAGTCGTGCGAGAACTGCTGAAGACGACGATCGACGTGAATCATGTGAACCGGCTGAGCTGGACGGCCTTATTGGAAGCTATTATCCTGGGCGACGGCGGACCGAGGCATCAGACCATCGTCAGACTGCTTGCGGCTGCGGGGGCGGATCTCAATCTTGCCGACAGCGACGGCGTCACGCCGCTCAGACATGCCAGACAAAAGGGCTACAAAGTGATCGCCGACACTCTCTCGTCGGCGGGGGCGAGGGAATAACCGGAAAAGTGGACTGCCGATCCTCCCTCAGCTTCCTCGATAAGTGCTATAGCCAAGGGGCTCAGCAGCAATTCGTCGTAGAGCTTATTGTCCTGAGGCAATGGGCATCAGACCGGGAATTTTCAAGGCGCCGACCGCATCCTGAATCACGGGAATCACCGCCGGCCTGGTGAATCCCTT
>CAZZGV010000468.1:0-1103 GCA_964654255.1 uncultured Legionella sp.
TAAGTCAGTTGTTTACATTGAACCATATATAAAAAGTTTAGCTGAGGAGTTATTTGAGGGGCTTATTAAAGATAAAGCAACGACTAAAGATGAGGGTGTAGTGAAACTTATTCCATATAGTGGCGTTGCGCCCAAAAGGTATCAGTCTGTCTTCAGGAAGTCAAAGAAAGACAGGCAGGACAACAAATGTACTGGTCGTGTAATGAAATGGGATATAAAAACTACACCGCCAATATATCTGCTTCATGCTACACCAATAGCGTATTTTTGGGTTGAATATTTATATGCTCAAGAATTTAAGCTCAAATTTTCTTCTTTTTTTAAAATTAATATTCTGTTCGAGGGAATTAAATTTAATCTGAATAATTCTGATGAGCTTTGGAATGCGGTATTCAAAGATCTTCTCGATAAATCAAATGAAATTCTTTAAATTTAGTAATAATCTGATCTTCTACCTAGCACTGGTGTCAGAGGGACTGTGCAATCGCCTGAATTTCTGAAATCCATTTAAACCACTGAAAGTTGTTTTTGGTCATTGGTTTTTACCTGATAGTTGTGGGTGCTAACACAAGATCACTGAGCATTTGATTGGCTATTTTCTGGTAACGTTTTGTATTACCCCAGAAAATTTCGTCGGATTCAAAACATCCCGCGAGTTGCAACAGCTTCAATGCTGCTATCAGCTTATCATAAATCTCAATAAACTCGATAAGCTGCATGGACAAGGGATTGGTCACAATCATCACTGGTCGAAACTGAGGGATGTAACTGATTTTTGTATGTGCAAAATCCTTCTTCGTTGCAAGCAGTGTCTCAAACCGGGTAATTTCATCGGTAAATTGTTGCGTGAACCCTATAATGTTTTTTTTGATTTGCTTATAGCTGGCCAGTGCTAGTGGATCTCGTTGGCGACACCGATTCATCATAATATTGAATTTATGCAAAATAGCTTCAAGAAACAACCGATCCCCGCTTATTCGCCGTTCAAATAATTGATACACCTCTCGCGTTCTCAGTGCTAATTCAATGCTTACTTTCATAATGCTTGTTCTCCAATGGGTTTCAGTTGATTAATTTCACGTATCACGCTTTTGATATCCTTC
>CAZZGV010000469.1:0-1101 GCA_964654255.1 uncultured Legionella sp.
CTGGCCTACTTTTCGGGTTCTGGGTCACGATCTTTTATCAGTGGCGGACCAAGTATGCGGGGTTGGAAGTTAGCGACGTGAAGAAGCTTTGCCAGCTGGAAGACGAAAACCGGCGACTGAAGCAGATGGTGGCGGAGCAAGCGCTGGATATTCAGGCGCTGAAAGCGGTCACCGCAAAAAACTGGTAGCGCCCAAGGCGAAGCGAACCGCGGCCCAGTGGATGGCCGAACGCTTTGGGCTCAGTCAGCGACGAGTGTGTCGGTTACTCACGCTCGATCGGAACACGCTCCGGTATGGTAGTCGGTGTCAGGATGATGCGGCCCTGCGGACGCGCATCCGAGAAATCGCCGAGAGCAAGCGGCGCTATGGGTGCCCCCGGATTTATGTGCGGCTACGCCGGGAAGGCTGGCGGGTGAATCATAAGAAAGTGGAACGGCTGTATTATCGTAACGAAGGGCTGTCGTTACGGCGGCGACGACGGAAGAAGGCGGCGGCGGTGCCACGGGTCGCCTTGCCGCAGCCCACGCAACCTGGCCGCTGTTATGCCATGGACTTTGTTCATGATCGGCTCGTCACGGGTCGGCGGTTTAAGTGTTTGACGATGACGGATCCCTATTCCAAAGAAGTCCCGGTGATTGAAGTGGATGTGTCGATCGGCGGGGCGCGGGTGTGTCGGATTCTCGATCGGTTGTTTCTGACTCGCCCATTGCCAGAGACCTTGATCCTGGATAATGGGCCTGAATTCGCCGGGACGGCCTTGGATGCCTGGGCTGTGCAGCACGGCGTGCATCTGCACTTCATTCAACCAGGGAAGCCGGTGCAGAATGCGTTTATTGAGAGCTTTAACGGCAAGTTTCGGGATGAATGTTTGAACGAGCACTGGTTTCTGACGCTGCAGGAAGCGCAGCTCGTGATTGAAGCCTGGCGGAGGGAATACAATGAAGAGCGGACGCACAGTGCCATCGGGAATCTGACACCCATGGAGTTCATCAACCACCATCACAACCAGCCCCAGACAGCGCAGGAGTCAACTTCGCTGGCCGTGGTGTAGCAAATGGGGGAAGGTCAACCCATGCTGTGTGTAATGAAGTGAATCTGTTT
>CAZZGV010000470.1:0-329 GCA_964654255.1 uncultured Legionella sp.
ATTTCAATAAGTTCTGTTAGTTGAATGTTTTGGGTTTGCTCTAAAGCACACAGGTGATTAACTATTTTTTCTGCATCTGCGGATGCTCTGAATATTTCTAAAGGCTCATCTTCCAGAACTTGAATCCACGATTTGATATATGCCGTGTGTTGAGAAGGATCATGACCTATACCAAGCTCAGCACCTAAAAGCATGCTTGCAATTTCTGCTCTCAATTCTTCTTTGGCATAGGCATCTGAACCAAAGGGATGACCTAAATCTCTATCCAGTCTTGAAGGATGACCGCTCCAATGTCCAAGCTCATGCAGGGCAGTGGCATAATAGTTTGC
>CAZZGV010000470.1:339-1101 GCA_964654255.1 uncultured Legionella sp.
TCGATAATCTGTAAAATGCTCTGTCCGCTTCAGAATGAGTAATGGTGGCGCCAGAGTTAAGCAGTAGTTTTTCTGCTCTTTCAATTAAGGACCAGTCCGGCTCTTTTGTAATGAGTTCGGGCATATTATCAATCTGTGATGCATGAAATACTGTTGCATAAAACACCTTGGGTCGTTCAAGATTCACCTGCACTTTTAATGGATTACCTTGCTCATCAAGCACAGGATAACCCGCATCATCTTGTTTGATTTGTTCTTCATGAAATTTCCAGTATTGAATCGTCGTTCCTTTTTCTCCCTTGCGTACTTGAGCTTCCATGCTTTGTGCTTGCTTGTAGGTTAACCAGCGATTGTCATCACTTTGATTTAGCATTAAATACAATGCATTAATCCCGCGATAACGTTTGCCTGTTATTGGATTATAAGGAACTTGACCATTACCTGTGCCTGGTTCCCATGGTTTTAGCCAGGGTGCTGTTCCTGCTTTCAGGCTTTCAATAATTTGATTGGCAACGACTTGATGATAAGGCATTTTAGTCATAAATAGCCTCCATCGCATCCTCTTCATTGAGTGCATCTTCAAAAAATGCGCCCATGATGTCTGCTTCTATTGGACTGACCTCGACAAGAAAGCCAGGGATTACTAAATCATCGATTTTTTCAAAAATCACATCCATTAACTCGGTTTCATGACTCATGTGGTTTTCTCCCGTTTATTAATTACCCATATGGGTGTGATCATTCCCTTGATTTGTCTCGTGT
>CAZZGV010000471.1:0-1097 GCA_964654255.1 uncultured Legionella sp.
TTTGCTCGTAGTTTTCTGAGGCCCATCTGCCGAGGTTCCTGTCCGATGTGAATAGACTCGATTCGTCCCCTATATGCTCAATGAATGGAATGTCGTTGGCCAACAGGTGAACGGTCCGTATCACCATTTCTCCGAAGCAGAGGCTGAGGGTAAGGAGCAGAAGGAGGAGGGGGCCGAAAACGAGGATAATGGCCGGCCGATTGGGCGACAATGCCCTCTCGTCGCTGGTGGGTAGTCCAAAAGGGGATGTACTCAAGGGGCGATTGGCGTCCTGGCCAGTCGCATCGCGTTTCATCGGGAGTACAGGTCTGTGCCGATGCATACGTCTGAGGAGCTATCGGTTTCTGATTCCGCTCAGTTCAAGGATGAGAATGGCCATGACGGTAAGAAAGAGAACGGCAGATGCCAAAGCCAGCTTTTTGTATTGACTGTTCTTCAGGCTCAGTTCGTTGAAGGTTTTATGGGCAGGCATGAGTCCTGTTCCTCTGTGACGTGACCTTCGATCACATCCCTGGAAGGCGATGCGGATCATGCGTTATGGTCCCTCACATCCGCCACCAAGGCCCGGAGTTGTCGGAGCGTCCGGTCGAGAATGTGAAAACTATCGGTAACCTGTGCATGCGGTAGAGCATCCGGACCCTCAGGCACTGTCCGAAGTGCGGAGAGTCGCAGTGTGATCAGCGGAATGGTCTTTGTGATCTCAGCATGTAAATCGCGGATAAGGGCGCCCCTTTCAAATTCTCCGGTCTCTCGCAGGCTGAAGGAGAGCGTTCGCAGACGATCATTTGCCTCGCACAGTATGGTCCTGGACGTCATGCCAAGGTGCTTCAGTTCTGTGTGTGCAGGATTCATCGGTGCGATCTCCACATGTCCCATTCTTGCGGCACATAGGGTGCCACAATGGACCAGACCGGCGGAATCAGGGATACCCTGGAAATCGATCCAATTACACCTGAGGATGGGAGGGGGTCTGTTTTGGGGAGCACTGCAGAGGCTAGTCCGACTGGACGAGACCCGTGCGAATGGCGAGCCGGACCAGTCCCGGGACATCGTGGATATCGAGCCGCTCCATGAGCTGCGCGCGGTGGGTTTCGACG
>CAZZGV010000472.1:0-1096 GCA_964654255.1 uncultured Legionella sp.
TTGGCAAACACAACGCCTCGGCAGTTATGCCATCCATTAACGCTGGGTTTCGCTCGAACATTCGATTCAATAATTGCATACCCTCAACACTACCTCCGGCAAGCCAATACAATGGGCTAGTATTCGCACACCCCGCTGCATCTGCTGTTCTTGGCAAACACAACGCCTTGGCAGTTATGTCATCTATTAACGCTGGGTTTTTATCAAACATTTGATTCAATAATTGTCTACCATCAACACTTGCGGCAAGCCAATACAATACTGTAGTATTCTGATCCAGCCCTGCATCCGCTGGTCTTGGCAAACACAACGTCTCGGCAGTTATGCCTTTTATTAGCCCTAGATTTTGCTTAAAAATTACCTGCAATAATTTTTTCCCGCTAGGGCTTCCAGCAAGAAAATACAATGCAGAAGTATTTACATACTTGTTTTCGCCCATTGAACAAATTTGACATAAAATATCAGCACTAAGCCGTTCAAATATACTTTTATCAAGCATACTGAGCAACTGAATACCTCGCTCTGTGGTTGTTAACCAATAAAATAGAGAGGTATTGCTAGTACCATCAGCTGCTGGATTCACGTCATATAAAATATCGGGTAACTTAGGTGCTAACAATAAATTGGGGTTTAAATTAACTAAGTTAGTTAAAAATGTATGACCACGCTCACCCAGCGCGGCTACAACAAACAACGTTGAAAGCCCAGGGCGCCCGCCCACTGTACCAAACAAAATGTTCGAACAAAAATTTTTCATGTGCGCAGAAGAGCACGTTAACAAATTATCAACAAAATCAATATGACCGTTTTTTAGCCAATAAATCACACGCTCAACGGTCATAAATTTCAAAGAAACACGGCTGTGTACATCGTTGAGAAAAAACGTTCTAGAATGCTCCACAAAATAATCAATGGCATACTTGCCACTGGAGCGCTGCATACACGACATCATTTTTTCAAGCTCTGAGCCCTTCATTTTATCAACTTGTTTTTTTAATGTCTTATTGAGCAGAATATACTCCATCAAACACGTATGACCCTCAACAGGAACATCCATTAAAATAGAGGATAACTGTTGATGTTGCAGTAATTGCTT
>CAZZGV010000473.1:0-1095 GCA_964654255.1 uncultured Legionella sp.
GTTGAACTCGCAGGTGCTATCGAGCGATATCACCAAAGACCGGCCACTGCGTCGCGGGTGATTCCGATTCGGTCCTCCGGCATTCGCCCCCCTTTGTATTGTTTCGATCCTTCCGGCAGCCATGTCTTGACTTATCGTCCATTGGCGGATGCACTTTCTCTCGAGCAGCCTGTGTTCGGGATCGATACGAGCGATTTTTGGGATTTAAGTCGCGAGAGCCTCTCGGTGGCCGAGTTTGCCGAGGAATATGCCGACATGCTCATTGAATTCCAACCCGAGGGCGCGTTTCACTTGATTGGGTGGTCAAAAGGTGGAGTCATTGCCCTTGCGACTGCTCAGACCTTGGAACGACGTGGGCGAATGGTGAAATTCTTAGGCATCATGGATACTCATGTACAGATGCTAGCCGAAGATGATGAGAGGTTTGAAGGTCTAAGTCCTTATTTGTTGTGTCTCCCGGAAGAGCACCAACGGGAGATGCTCGCCTTGGATACCCGGGAATTGCACAGGCTGCAGCAGGAGTTACAGGAACTGCCGGAACATCAACGCCTCAGCCATGCCATTCGTTGGGCTGCATGTCGTGGATATGTACCGAAAGATCTCCCCATGGACGTAGTCGTGCGTAGCTGTATGATTACACAGGGGACGCGCGCCCTTATGGAAGCTATCCGATGCGCGCCCATCATGGCGCCAATCACGGGCTGGTGGTGTGACGAGACGTTACACCGGTATGGCGGCGCTCCTATAGATTGGGCTGCCTATACGACGGGAGGCGTAGGCATTCATACCGCGAACAGTGATCACATGCATCTGCTTGGAGACCCACAGGTCCATGACACGCTCGATCGAACACTCAAGAGCCTGTCGATTGCCGGATCTGTTCCCGAGTATTCCAACCACGTCAATGAGGCGCCCTGAAGTATCGAACGGTTTGTCTGCGTGGAGAAGGGATATCGAGCCTAAACTTCGAACCCGATGGGAAACCGAGGTCAGAACTCTGTAGGAAGGGTGCCCTTCCAGCATGCTTCTTAGTAGGGGAACGAATCACGTGGACGCCGTCCACAGCATTGACGTTCATCAGCGGATCGGCGACAA
>CAZZGV010000474.1:0-1095 GCA_964654255.1 uncultured Legionella sp.
AAGGAGTGGTCACGCAGCACCTCGCGATACGTTCGCCGAGCTTGCATCAGAATCTCTTTACGATGGGCGACGAATAACAACCGAGGACGTCCGCCCATAGCTTGGCATGCTGCACGGTAGTCAAACGCCGCAACTACTGTCTTGCCTGTGCCCGTCGCGGCAACAATGAGGTTGCGAAACCTACCATGCTCCCTCTCCAGCGTGAGTTGCTCCAGCATGTCCTTCTGATAGTCCTTGGGCTGAAGGTCGAAGAATGTAGTTGAGGCACAAATCTGGTCACCCGCCTCCCGCTTAAGGGCGCGCGAGAGTTCAGAGCGATGCTCCGGGTTTGCCGCATCGTATTGCTGGAATTCACCGTCGTTCCAAAGTGTCTCGAAGTGCGCCTTCGCGCGAGCAAATAGCCCAGCCTGCCCTTGCTCCGTGAATTTGACCGTCCACTCCAGTCCTCCGAGCAGCGCCGAGCCTGATAGATTGGCACTGCCGACATAGGCCGATCCAAACCTCGTTTTGCGATGAAATATCCATGCCTTTGCGTGGAGACGTGTCCGTCTTCCATCGAGGGAAACCTTGATTTCGCAGCCTGGCAAGCGTGCGAAATAATCCAGCGCTTCCATCTCAGTCGCACCAGTGTATGTGGTCGTGAGGATTCGGAGTCGCGTTCGGGGCTGGCCCACAGCGCTCACGGCTGTAGCCGTCTGGAGAATGTCGAACAACTTTCGAACCCCCGCCACTGTGATGAAGCTCACCAAGATGTCCACTTGGTCGCAGCAAGCGATCTCACGGCGAAGCTCTGTCAGAAGGGATGGGTAACCTTTGCCCGCAGTAAACAGCCAAGGGATAGCGAGTCCGGTCGCTGGAGCTTCCGGTGCAGCTCCGATGCTATGAATGGCTCGGAGTATCTGAGGTGGCTCGACCAGCGGGTCCACACCTCCTGCGGCCTGCTGCCTAAGGTGAACCAGCAGTGCGTTCACGAGATCGAGCTGTCGTTTTGCCTTCTCTGCCCCCTGCCCGCCGAGTTCATCTAGCAAGCGTGTCACTTGTCTGGCGAGAGCGTCCGCGATTCGCTCTGATACTTCTTCCAAAGGTAGTATTGAA
>CAZZGV010000475.1:0-1094 GCA_964654255.1 uncultured Legionella sp.
GCCTCGTGTACTGGCTTTGATTTTGGCCGGTGGCAAGGGGGAACGATTGATGCCCTTAACGCAAGCACGCAGTAAGCCGGCCGTTCCTTTCGGTGGCACGTATCGCCTCATCGATTTTGTGCTGAGCAATTTTTACAACTCCGGTATCGCCGCCATGCATGTCATGGTGCAGTACCGGTCGCAATCCTTGATCGAACATCTCCGGCGAGCCTGGCGGATCGGCGACGGAGACCGGCAATTCGTCACGGTGGTACCCCCGCAGATGAATCTGCATGGCGGTTGGTATGAGGGCACGGCGGATGCCGTGTACCAAAATCTGAATCTCATCCACGACTTCAATCCCGACATCGTGGCGGTGTTCGGGGCCGACCACATTTACCGCATGGACGTCCGTCAGATGGTGCGTGCACATCAGGAGCGGGAGGCGGATGTCTCGGTCGCCACCCTTCCGGTCCCCCGGTCCTCGGCTCAAGGGTTCGGCATCGTCGAAGTCGATCGCGACGGCCGGATCGTCGGATTCGAGGAAAAGCCATCAGAGCCGAAGGGACTCCCGGGGCAACCGGATCTCGCCCTTTCGTCCATGGGCAATTACCTGTTCAATACGGACGTGTTGATCAGAGCGTTGGAGGAAAACGCGGAGACAGAGGGAACGCATGATTTCGGGAAAGATATTCTTCCCCGTCTCATCCGGCAGGAGTGCGTGATGGCGTATAACTTTCAGGAAAATGACATCCCCGGACTCGCCTATTACGAAGAACCCGGGTATTGGCGTGATGTCGGGACGATTCCGGCCTACTGGCAAGCCAACATGGATCTCCTCGGGGATACGCCGCTCAACGATTTGCGGAACCCGGATTGGCCCATCCGGAGTGAACCGTCCTTCGGCCCACCCGCCAGTGTGGTGAATTGTTATCTGGACCATGCGGTGATCGGAGAGGGGAGCCGCTTGATCGAAGCGGATATTCGTCGCTGTATCATCGGTCGACATGTGCGGATCGAAGCCGGTGCCCACATAGAAGATTCGGTCGTTCTCGACCATGCCAGGATCGGCGCGAAGGCGCATCTGCGTCGAGTTGTGATCGACCGGAACAATG
>CAZZGV010000476.1:0-1092 GCA_964654255.1 uncultured Legionella sp.
AGACGGAGGCGTCGAGCATCCGGCAGCCAAGCAGGCGCAGCAGAAGATACAACGTCCCGATCCACGCGCCACCGAGGAGACTGGTCACATATAGGACGGCCTGAAGCGGAGGGATCGCCAGCGCGTGCTTTACCAGGTAGACGGGAGCGAAGGTGAGAATCGAGAACAGGGGATGCACGGAGGTTCGTGAGTGGTCATCGGTCGTGGAGGTCATGTTTGAGACTTCACGCACCGTGTCGGATTCAAACCAGAAGTCCATCGACTGCAGCAGAAATGCCGGGATGGTATTCGCGATGAGCAGGCAGGCGATGCCGACCGAGAGTGTCAGGCATGCGGCCATCACCCAATCCGACCCGTTCAACTGCGCGGTATGACGCGGTTGTTGCTGCTCGGGGGATGGAAAATCTCCGATGCCCTGCTCCGGGAACTCCGGCTCAGGATAGGGCAGCGGACGCGCTGTGTTGTCGTCTCTTATGAAACCCATGGTTATTCAGCAGGTTGTTGGAACGGGGGGTCGGTTAGGCGCAATCCCGACAGTTATTACTCGGTTGTTTGGGTGGCAGACTGAAGCGGGTGGCAATGACGGATCGAGTATTGACCGGAGAGGCGCTGCGGAAGGCTCGGAATCGTGAACTCCTCTGGTCGGGACGTGGTTTAGCCACCAGAGAGTTGGCCCGATGGCCATTGTGTATACTTTCTTTTAAGTGATTCCGGCTATGACGACTCGTTCTGAAGGAACGTGCGACAGCTTGGAAGTGAGGCGCGCCTGTTGTGCTGCCACGTCCAGACTCCGGACGTAGGACAAATCCCTCCTCTGCGGCGCCGCGACAGAGGTGAGTGAGGCGGTTATCCCGATGCATCCGTATCTGGTCTTTTATGGGGCGGCTGCTTTGGCCGTGGTCGCCTGGTGGCGCACGTTTCGTGAAGATTCAGGCCGGGGCGCATTTCCAGCATTCCTGAGCGTCATCCTGAGCGGTCTTGCGCTCTGGACATGGCAAGTTTCCGAGCCCCCCGTTCTGTTTTCCGATTTCAACCTCGCCTATTACCCGGCCGGCCGCGCCATTCTTGAGGATCTTTCTCACCTGTACGTAC
>CAZZGV010000477.1:0-1083 GCA_964654255.1 uncultured Legionella sp.
AGCCGGATAAACCAGGAAAAAACCCGCTAGCCCTGCAACGCATCAACCTGCAGGGAACGGCCTCCATCCTCTCCCCCACCGACCTGGCCTATGAACCGTTGAAGCAGCGTTATCTCGCCATGTTTCCCCAGTCGCAAATGGTGTTCGGTTTCAGCGATTTTGCCTTGTGGGAGCTTCGGATGCAGGATGCCCACCTCGTGCTCGGATTCGGGCAGGCCTACCAGGCCCGTTCGACCACCCCCGGACAGTGGCAACATCAAAAGCCGGACAAGAAATCCTGATTCTGCGTATCCGCTGCCGTCACTGCATCAGACGCCTAGTCTACGAGCGCGTACTCTCCGTCCCTCCAAAGCACTAGCCCCTCGGACTTAGGACCGATGGTGGTTTACGGATCCTGCACAGTACTCTGCGCAAGGTCACGTGAACTTACCGAAAGGACTCCCTGGATGTTGCTCCTCGTCGCCGTGATCGTCGGCTATATGTCATTGCTGGTGGGTGTTGCCGTGGCTTCGCCCGGCATCGGCTTCACAGGATCGCTCCTACGCCTCGTGCCGGATGACTGGCGTGATTGGGCACACATACCGGCGTATGGCCTCCTGGCCTGGCTGACGATGGTGGGCTTCCGCCTGCGCGGGTGGCCGATCCGCTACGCTCTGCTCGTAGGAATCGGCGTTTCTGTGGTCTTCGGATTATGGACGGAAGTGGCACAAGGATCGGCGCCCGGAAGGGAGGCCTCGCTTCACGATCTGGTTAACGATCTATTGGGTGCCCTGACGGCCGGAGCCCTGATGCTCTGGCAACACAGCACCTTCGTACGAAGCCATCGGTTCGTGCCGGTGCTGCGAACGAACCAACGCCACCTGAGGAAAGGAACGTCGCCGAGATGAACACTGCCTATCGTAAACGCGGCGCCAGGCGCATTCCCGTTCAATATCCGATTTACTATTCAAACGGCACTTTCCAAACCATCGGCGTCACCGAGGACTTCAACTCCTCCGGCGGGCGCATTCGCGGGAAAGAATATGTTACGACGGGAATGGAACTGGTGGTAATTGTCATCCAGCCGACCCCTGAAACGCCCAT
>CAZZGV010000478.1:0-1082 GCA_964654255.1 uncultured Legionella sp.
AGTGGGACAGTAGGACGCTGCCGGGTTACAAAAAGAGCCTGCCCGAGAAATCGGGCAGGCTTTTTTGTTTTCGCATCCTGATCTTTCGAGCCTGCTTTTTCGATATTCTCTTCAACTATTTTCTATAAGCTTATCTCCTATGGTTTCAAAACCAGACTGCGAAATGGGCGCCCTTCTAAGCGGTGGTTTAATTCTCAACTCCAGGCCTTTCTCTCTGAATTTGTGTTTCACACCTTCACGATTTTTTATATGATCGTCCTGCCGCATCGCCGGTCTACTGCTTCTCTAAATCCATGTTTTTTCCCACGTATCCTGCTCCCCTTGAAAGTGAGACCACCGTCACGACATGGTCTTGAGTGGACCGAGGAGGTGGCGAGATGGCAGGAGACACAAGCGAACCCATTGAACGGTGGACGGCCAGACGACGGGTGGCGTTAGTGGTGAGTATTCTGAAGGGCGAGACTTCCGTCGCTGAGGCGGCGCGGACGCATGGGCTGACGGTGGCGGAGGTCGAAGACTGGCGGGAGAAGTTTCTGTTGGGAGCTGAGAATGCCCTGCGGAGTCGTCCCCGAGATGAAGAGGCCCTGAAGGAGGAGCAGATCAAGAAGCTCAAACAGAAGATCGGCGATCTGGTGCTCGATAACGATATCCTGCGGGAGGCCTTGAAACCGTACCCTTTAGACCGGAAGACATCCGACGTGTGAAAGCAGCACGACCGGATGTCTCGGAACGGCATAGTTGTCGGGTATTGGGAGTCAGTCGTGCCGGCTTGCATCGGCGGGGCGCACCCTGCGCACGACAGAGGGCCGTAGACCCGCCGTGGACCGAGCGACTACACCAGCTGATCCAGCAGCATCCCACATTCGGGTATCGGCGGCTGTGGGTGCTGTTGCGATTCCGTGATGGGCTCGTCGTGAATCGCAAGGCGGTGTACCGCCTCGTGAAGCAGAAGCGATGGTTCGTACATCAACGGTCCTCTACCCCACGCCCGCGGGTGCGTGGCTGGGTGAGTCGGGCGAGTCGGAGCAACGAACGGTGGGCGATGGATGTGACGCATATTCCCTGTGGGCACGATGGGTGGG
>CAZZGV010000479.1:0-1076 GCA_964654255.1 uncultured Legionella sp.
GCAGAGAATCGCGAAAATGCGCGACACGAATCAACCGGTCCCGCCAATCGAAGAGCGGTTTGTCGGCCTACACGGCGCGATTATTGATGTGGAAGTGGCGGCAGCCCCGATCATATTCGAGGGCAAACCGGCCATTCAGGTCATTGCCACCGATATCCGGGCACGAAAAGAATTGGAACGCACCCTGCTCGCAACCAACCTGCAACTTCAAACCATCCTTGCCAGCGCGACCAATGTGTCGATTATTGCCACCGATACCAAAGGAACGATTACAACCTTCAACACCGGCGCGGAAGAGTTGCTGGGTTATTCCGCGATCGAGATGATCGGACAACGGTCGCTCACGGTGCTGCACGAGCCGGAGGAAATCGACCGTCATGCCAGGGAGCTCAGCGAGGTGTGCGGGCACCCCATTCATGGTATCGCCGCCTTGGTGGAGAATGCCAAACGAGGCGGATTCGATGAACGGGAATGGACCTATCGACGGAAAGACGGTAGTCGCCTGACCGTCTTATTGACCGTCACCGCACTCCGCGACAACCACGACGTCGTAACCGGATTCCTGGCGATTGGAAAGGACATCACCAGTCGAAAAGCTGCTGAACAGGCCCTCGCGCAGGCACGGGATGAAGCCCTTCGAACCGCCCAGGTCAAGACCGACTTCCTTGCCACCATGAGCCACGAACTCCGTACCCCGATGAACGCAATCATCGGCATGACGGGGCTCCTGCTCGATACCGCCCTCACAGAGGAGCAACACGAGTTCGTCGACACGGTTCGCCGTTCGAGCGACGGCTTGCTGACACTTCTCAACGATATTCTTGATTTCTCAAAAATCGAGGCCGGCAAACTTCATTTTGAAGAACTCCCGTTCGACCTCCGGATGACCGTGGAGGATACGGTGGAATTGCTCGCGGAACAGGCACAGAGCAAGGGCCTGGAGCTGATCGAGCTCGTCGATCCCGCCGTGCCGACCGCCGTCGTAGGCGATCCCGGCCGGCTCCGGCAAATCCTGGTGAATCTGGTCGGCAATGCCATCAAGTTCACCGCCGCGGGCGAAGTGTTTCTCCATGTGA
>CAZZGV010000480.1:0-1074 GCA_964654255.1 uncultured Legionella sp.
GCGTCCTCAGCTAGCGCGGTCTGTGCCAGAATCAAGATCGTCCCGACCAGTGCCGTCCTCCCCTGCACTGTCTGTCTCCCTACTCTGCGGACAAATGATGCGATGGGTATCATTGGCTTGTCCCTTTCTCATGTATTTTGCGCGTCGATCCCCTCAGTGATGCGGAGGACATTCTTGCCGCGCACAGGTTTCTGTTCATGGGCCTGCCGAACGTTCTCCATCGAAAAGACGGCACCCACCACGGGTCGGATGACGCCGGTATCAATCAGACGCGCCAGGTCCATTAGCTGATTGCGATTCGGTTCAACGATGAAGAAGGCATCGCGCACCCGCTGCTCCTTCGCTCCTTCGGCATCTGCGGCAACGGTCACCAAGCGACCGCCCGTTCTGAGTGCTCCCCACGAACGGTCTCTGGTGTCTCCTCCGACAGTATCAAGCACCACATCCACATCTCCCACCACTGTTTCAAACGGCGTGACCTGGTAATCTACGACTTCATCGGCGCCGAGCGCCTTGACAAAGTCGATGTTCGCCGCCGAAGCCGTTGCGATTACCTGTGCGTTCTGATGCCGGGCCAACTGTACTGCAAAGCTGCCGACACCACCGGCGGCACCATGGATCAGCACCCGTTGTCCTGCCTGGAGGTGTGCGTGATCTATGAGCGCCTGCCAGGCGGTAAGTGCAGAGATCGGTACCGCCGCCGCCTCAGTATGGTCAAGCGTGACAGGCTTCGGTGCAATGTTGGCGGGAACGGTCAAACAATATTCCGCCTGAGCACCGTTTATGAACCAGTCGCTCAGTCCATAGATACGCTCACCCACTTGTACCCCCATGCAATCCGGCCCAACCGCTTCGACAACACCCGAGAATTCATGCCCCAGAATAATCGGGAAAGGTCTTATTCCACCTTCAGGAGTATGGAACGTTGGATACCATTCGAACTCCGTTCGAGTGATCGCTGTGGCATAGACCTGGACGAGTACCTGATTGTCCTTGGCAACCGGTTTCGGCATATCCCCATAGAGTAGCGATTCTGGGCCACCGACTTGATGCAATCGTATCGCTTTCATGTAA
>CAZZGV010000481.1:0-1074 GCA_964654255.1 uncultured Legionella sp.
GGGAGACTGAGACGGCGTGTACACGCCGTCTCAGTCTCCCCCAACCTCCGTCTCAGTCGACCTGAATGCTCTCGCGCAGAACGTCGCCCACGTGCGGCGTCTTGCGCCTCGGTCCGAGGTACTGGCCATCGTCAAGGCGAATGCCTATGGCCATGGCGCCGTTGAAGTGACACGCGCTCTGCAACAACTGGCCGTCCACCGGTTCGGTGTCGCCACAGTGGAAGAGGGCGTCGCGCTTCGCCAGGGGGGCATTCATGACGTCATCCTGGTCCTAGGCCCGACCATGTCGGCACAATTTTCAGACCTGATCACGCATCGCTTGACTCCCGTGCTGTACCGGGCCGAGTTGATCCAAGCCTTTGCCGACTCCGTACCCCCCGCTGCCGCACCCTACTCCGTACATGTCAAAATCGAGACCGGAATGGGTCGCTTAGGCGTACGCCATCAAGAAGTGGCGGACCTCGCCGTGCTGCCGGTTTTTCGTACCACTCTTCGACTCGAAGGTCTCATGACTCATCTGGCTGATGCGGACAATACCGATACCACACATACGGAGAAACAACTCGCGGAGTTCCAGCAGACACTCGATTTATTACGGCAACGCGGGGTCTCCTGCCCCCTAACGCACGCCGCCAACAGCGCAGGCATCATCAACTACCCCCGAAGCCTCTATTCCCTCGTACGGCCCGGTATCATGCTATACGGCTACCATACGCTCTCGAATGCAGCGGCCGCGCCTGAACTGCGACCGATCCTGACCTGGAAAGCGACCATCGCACACCTGCATAACATCCAAGCGGGCGACAGTGTGAGCTACAACCGCACATTCATCGCTGCGCGACGGTCAAGGATCGCAATCCTCCCGGTCGGTTATGCGGACGGCTACAACCGCCTCCTGTCGAATCGGGGCGTGGTATTGGTCGGCGGACGGCGGGTGCCGGTGGTCGGACGAATCTGCATGGACATGACGATGGTGGATGTGACCGACGTGCCCGGCGTGCAAATCGGACAGGAAGCGATTCTCATCGGGCAGCAGGGACAAGAGCGCATTACCGCAGCCGATCTCGCAGCCTG
>CAZZGV010000482.1:0-1074 GCA_964654255.1 uncultured Legionella sp.
ACCCGGCTGCCCGAGGCATTCGGCGGCGGCCATATCCCAGGCTCCTATAGCATCTGGCTGGATGGGCTACCAGTCTTTGGCGGGTGGATTGCCGACGACAAAGTTCCGGTCTATCTGGTGCTCGAACAGCCAACTGATGTGAAAGAGGCCGCTCTGCATCTCCAACGCATCGGGGTCGACAATATCCGTGGCGTCCTCGCCGGTGGGTTTGAAGGGTGGCGTGACGCAGGGCGTGAGATCTCCATGTCAGGCACCCTCAGCGTCAACTCCGATGCGTTGCAAGACAAGCGGACGGCGATCCTCGACGTGCGCGAAATCACCGAGTTTGAGGAGGGGCACATACGGGGCTCGCGACACGCCTATGTCGGGTTCATTCCCGACGTGGGGACCATCGGCCGTCAACTCGACCGGAAGCAGGCTGTCGCGGTCACTTGTAGCGTCGGGCATCGAGCGAGTCTCGCCGTCAGCATGCTGCTGCGCATGGGCTTTACCAAGGTGTTCAACCTGCTTGGTGGGATGACCGCCTGGAACAAGCTCGGCAAGCCGGTCGTGACGGGGCCCGATGCAGCGCATACGCTGGATCGGAAGATCCTCCAGAGAGGCATCAGCAACGAAGCGGCGGCAAAGGCCGTGCGGGCAAGCACATGAAAGCAGTTGTCACATCAGCCACGCTCTTGTTCATCCTGGTCCAGGCCGCACACCTGTTCGCACAAGGTCCCTCTCCAGACACCTCTTCTTGGTATGGCACTGGGGGTGCCTGGTCGCCGTACCTGGCGGGAGCGCTCATCGGCGTTTTGAGCTGGCTGACCTTTTACTTTTCAGAGCAGCCAATCGGCGCGTCGTCTTTCTATGCGATGGTGGCAGGGTTGATCGGGAAGGCGATCGCGCCTGGGCATACCAGGACGCTCGCGTATTATCAGGAAAATCCCCCAAAGATTAATTGGGAATTCGTCTTTGTCGTCTCGATCATCTTCGGATCGGCGCTGGCGGCGGCTCTCGGCGGAGAATTTTTGTTGCGCGGCCTTCCTCGGCTGTGGACGGATCACTATGGATCGGACAGCGGCTTCCGCTATG
>CAZZGV010000483.1:0-1068 GCA_964654255.1 uncultured Legionella sp.
CCCTACATTTCGACTGACCCGCAAATTATGCATGGCGCTGTGTGCTTTCGAGGCACGCGCATACCGGTATCGGTAGTGCTGGACAATCTCGCTGCAGGTGAAACTTCCGAACGTATTCTCGGTCAATACCCCTCGCTTCGGCCTGAGCATATTCCCGCAGCGATCGGCTATGCAGCGGACTTGGCGCGAGAGCGTATCGTTCCCATCCCCGCTTAAGCGCGTAGGATGCCCATCCGATTTAAACTCGACGAGAACCTTCCTCGCAATGCTGAGGTGCTACTTCAGCAAGCCGGTCACGATGTCCACACCGTACTTGCCGAGCAACTGGGAGGGACTCCAGATTCAAGGGTGTTTAGCTTCTCCCAAGCAGAGGAGAGAATTCTTGTCACGTTCGATCTCGATTTCTCCGATCTCCGCGTCTATCCCCCCGCAAGTCACCATGGAATCTGGATATCACGTCCACATACGCAAAGTATCGAAAACACATTGGCGTTGCTGCGATCCGCATTGCGAGTTCTTGGAGCTGAGCCTCCACAAGGGCGGTTGTGGATCATCGAACCTGAACGGGTTCGGATCCATGAATAGCTGAGTACTGCTCGCTTGATCCAGGCACAAGGCAGCCCATTCTGGGGACATTTCGCAAACCCCCCATTGTGTAAGAGAAGATCGTCACCGGCATCGCCGGACAGTTTTGATCCTTGCGCAGGATTGAAGGGCTAGACCCCTGTGTCTGATCCGCGGCTGAGCGTGATCCATGCGAGACGCGGTGGATATGCGGGAGGCGCAGGACGATGAGGGAGAGCCAGTGATGACCGCATGCAGGCGCGGAGGAACAGTTCTACCGATCCAGGTGTGGGAACTGCTTGAGTGCTTCCGTTGCTCCGTCTGCAACGAATTCCTGAGGCAGTGTCGGAAACATTGACAAGTAATTGAACGCCCGCAAGAATCACGCCCCAGCGTGCTGTCAGGTGGTGCTCAGTATGCCCGTCAATAGGCTCAATCGTCAGACGGTAAAGGGAACGGCTACTGCCCAGATCGGCATCCGCTACATCCGCCGGGGCATCGGCC
>CAZZGV010000484.1:0-1067 GCA_964654255.1 uncultured Legionella sp.
AGGTCGGCTCCCTTCTGAAGCGCGCGCATCACAACCTCTTTCAGTTTGCCCTTCCCGAGCAAATACCGCTCGTACCCCTCGTGGGTGCGCTGTACAATTCGATCCAACACGCGGACCCCGGCGGATTCGGCCAGTTCATTCAACTCTTCCAAATGCTCGTCTTGTTCGGCGTGACTCTTGGGTGCCGCGCTGACCAGAATGGCCGATTCGCTGCCACCGGCGATGTCGTGTTTAGTGTCCGATCGCTGCAAATCGCTTTCGAGCGCATGCAGGAAGGTGTCCAGTTGAAGGTCCAGATCATGGAACGAGACGGGCTTCAGGAGACGGCAGACTTCGCCTTGCTGATTGGGGGGAAGGAGATGCGCCAGATGCAGCAGACTGGGCTCGCCCTGTTCGTCTACACCCAGAACCCCGATCAGGTCTAATCGCAGGAGCGCCAGATGGGTCAGATCGTCTTGGGTTAAGGGGGCATCGTGCAAGTTCGTTCGGATCAGTCGGAGACCACGGAGGGAATGCGTTCCGACTCTGAATTTCGCCAGCGATTCGAAAGTGGGTGCGCAGCCGACTCCCACGAGCACCTGCTCGATGACACCGCGGCGAGTGATCAGGAGACCGATGGGACGACGAATCTCTCGCGTCAGCTGGCTGGTTGTGCGCGCCAGTTCGGCTGTAAGGATGGCTGAGGAAGGCACACGGCGTCGATATAATCGCTCCAATGCTGCAAGGTGACTGGCTTTCAGACCGGTGACCTGTCCGTGAACGGTTGGGATGGTGAGGCTCCTTTGACGCTAAAGGATTAGGATGACCGACGCAGCGTTCCGCGGACCGGGGATGAAGGCAGCGCATAATTCGGCATCGCTTCGCACTCGAACGATGCCAGCCTGCCCTGCAGCAGTGCTCGCTGGCCTGCCGCCGCAATCATTGCCGCATTGTCCGTGCAGTATGAGAGGGCGGGAAGTCCCAATTCAATCCCCTCCCTGGCAGCCCGCTCCATCAATCGTGCCCGCAGCCGGGAATTGGCCGAGACGCCGCCGACGACGGCGAGGGCTGAGACGCCTGCCTGTCGC
>CAZZGV010000485.1:0-770 GCA_964654255.1 uncultured Legionella sp.
ATTACGTTGCCTGCCAGGCTGTCAATGTCCGGCCAGAGGCATTCGCCCGCCATGGAACGTCAACCATTCAATCAAAGGAGGATTTCTGTCGCTTTGGAGCTATACGATGGCTCATCTATGGAGAAGGTCGATCTCCCATTACGTATGTGCACCGCGAAAAATCCGGAAGCTCGGGAATGAAATCAACACCCGGTTTCCACCGATTTTGATTGAGGGGGTCTAGCGCATCGAACTGGGGAATGACATAGCTCCTGATCCATGGCCCCTGTGGCAGTATTTAACGGACGACACACGCTCAATGGGCGTATGGGTCAACAGACCGGACGAAATATCCATACTTTTCTGGTAAGTGGACCATTCAGGAGCAGTTGCGGGAGGAATAGATGATTTGCGCCATCTCACGTCTTGGGCTCGCTATCTTTATGGCCTCTCTCATGCTCGTCTGCCTATACTTGACGGGGACGATGGGACATGCGGGAGCCGAGTCTGGGACCAACGAACACCACATTCGTTTCCTCCACTTGGCTGATTTGCATGCTCAGCTAGAGGAGCATTGGGAGTTCTTTCCGGAACATCCGGATCACTTTCGTCGCATGGGCGGCTTTGCACGGATCAAAACCGTATTGGATCAAAAGCGCCGGGAAAGCCGCGGACCCGTGTTCACGATGGATGGAGGCGATACCTTTCAGGGTTCAGCTCTCGCCGCATGGACGCAGGGAGCAGCTGTGATTCCCCCGCTGAACGCGCTGAAGACCGATGTCGGAGTTCCG
>CAZZGV010000485.1:780-1067 GCA_964654255.1 uncultured Legionella sp.
ACTGGGATGTTGTCTACGGTCCGGAAGTGTTTCGGAAGTTATTCCGAGATGTGAGTTATCAGGTCGTCTGTTACAACTTTCATGAAATAGAGGGCGGCGCGCGTCTGTTCCCTCCGGCGATTGTCCTCGAACGGGAGGGCGTGCGCGTAGCCTTCGTGGGCGTGACAGATCCCACGACGACCATTCGACAACCACCGGCAGAAGTCACCGGCTTGGATTCGACCCGTCTCGATGGTTTGCGTCGGTTCGTGCAAGAGCTTCGACTGAAGGAGCGTCCGGATCTGGTG
>CAZZGV010000486.1:0-1065 GCA_964654255.1 uncultured Legionella sp.
CATCACGGTTTCGCCGCCGCCGGTCAGCACGACATCGTAAATGCCGCCCTGCTCATGGTCGAGTACGAGGGTGGCGAGCACCCACAATGGTCCATCTAAGTTGTTCAGATGTGAGCGCGTTGCTGTCACATCACGTGCGGAAACCAGCACCCCAGACCGGACAAGCGGCTCGGGACCTGTGCTGCGAAGTGCACCATGGGCGGCAACGGCTTGCGCCCCATATTCGATGCCGCAAAGCGCGCGTACTCCGCTGGAGTCTCGCAGAGGATTGTCAGGACGACGATGACTGGTTGCCCTACAGACAATGTGGCGCGGACTCCACTCCTCTACACGATCGAGCAGACACATCGCGTCTCGATGTGGGATGAGAGTGGATATGTCCAAGCAGGTGTAATCCATCTTTCATCCTCGCGGTTCGCATGAAACCACTACATCGTGATTGTCAGAGTATTCGATTCGGACGGTAGCGATCATTCGTTTCGCAAAAACAGCCAACAAGGGAAGGGAGCGAGCCGCGGGATTGCTGCGCAGGCGTGCAGGTAGCCCTTCCGGGAATGCGGTTGAAGAGCTGCGCGGTTGGAGGCTGACCTCACATCGCACGAAGGATCCGGGAGCAGGGGAGGGGGAAATTAGAATCGCGGCAGCAAAGCTGTCTGCCACTGGACGAATTGCATGCAACGGAGCAGGAAAGGGCAGGTCGGATGCGACCAGCATAACCGCCTCGCGTTCGACCACCGCATACGTTGCAGCCTCCAGAAGTCCCGCGGCAAAGGAGACGTCATAGGCACAAATGCTTGTGGAGGCAAGCCGTGAATGTGTTGCAATACTCCAATAGCCTGCCGGTGCGTTGTACACAGAATTGTGAAACGAGGTGGGGGACACGTCTCGTGCCAGGCCTGCCAGGGATTCACAGATTTCCTGTGTGATGGCACCGTCCCCATCCGACGAGGCAAAAATGGTGGCGATCTCCTCTCCCTTCAGGCCTCCGGCGCAGAGGGCGTCCTCGGCCGCCAGGATTGCGAGACGCGCGGATTGACTGCTGCGGCGGCGTTCGGCTGCGCAGAG
>CAZZGV010000487.1:0-1065 GCA_964654255.1 uncultured Legionella sp.
CAACGCGAGAGATTTCGTTGATGGGAAGGTGCGATCGTCGATATTCGCCGCCTATCTGAAAGAAACACTGTCAGCCATCACGGCCGCCGGCACACGAGTCCGTGAGAGCCTGACGCTCCTTCAAGAGAAATCGGCAGGTGGCGACCTGTGGGCGACGTATTTCTTAGCGCGCGCGCACTTTCATGCGTCGAACCAATTCAGACGGTCTCAGCAGACTGAGCGGTTTGAAGGCTTAACGCTTCCGGTGGCCAGTCGGCCCTATTGGGAGGCCTACCAACAGCTACTTCGTGATGCCACGTTCGAAGGCAACCCTGCAGAGTGTCAGCGACTTGCGGATAAGGGGCTTCAACAGAACTTTGCGCCCTTGATCGCGATCAAGGGCGCTTCCAAATTTCTGGGTCTCGGCACCGCAAAGAACGAATCAGAAGGAATTCGATTGATGCGGCAAGCGGCCAGCAACGGCTTTGGTCCCGCCATGACGAGCCTTGCTTCTGCCTATATGAACACTCAGGGCCCCTCGAAAGATTCGTCGGAGGCCAACACCTGGCTGCGCAAGGCGTCGGAGCTCGGTCATGCCGAAGCGATGTATGAGTTGGCCGTGTCCTATGCAGAAGGTCGCGGGATGCAAAAGAACCTAGGAGAAGCGGCGGCATGGTTGCAGAAAGCGGCCGCCTTAGGAAACGTCGATGCGATGACTGGACTGGGTGACTTGTATGTGAACGGGCATGGCGTCGCGAAGGATGAGACGGTGGCCATTCAGTGGTATCACAAGGCGGCGGAGGCAGGGAATGTGAATGCCATGTATAACCTCGGGTTGTCGTATCGTAAGGGGCTGGGCGTTGCCAAGGATGATGTTCTGGCGACCCAATGGTACCAGAAAGCGGCGGAGGCGGGGAATGTGGACGCTATGTATAACCTGGGCGTGGCATTCAAATACGGGCGAGGTGTGGTACCCGATCACATTGAGGCATTGATATGGTTCCGCAGAGCGGCCGATCTGGGGGATGAAGACGCTCGGCGAGCACTGAGATCACGATAAGGGAAGATCACTGATGCTCCCAGATA
>CAZZGV010000488.1:0-1064 GCA_964654255.1 uncultured Legionella sp.
AGCATTAACTATTCAGATTGATAATTGCATTAAAAGCCGTGGTGAATTTCAGACAGTGACAATTGCTGGCCGTAAAGTGACGCGACAAGAATGGTGCCTTGATACCAATAAAAAAATGCTCGCTCTTGCAAAAGCTGCTCGGGGTAACTTTAAACGGTATTTAGCAACTATAAAAACAGAATTCGATTGGTATAAGAGCGATGGCTGGCCTGAAAATCATGCCGGATTTAAAAAAGGTGAGTTTCAATTCACCGCCTATTATGCGCCGGCAGCTATTGAGGCTCGCACCAAACGCGGTGGAGAATTTTTATATCCTATTTATAGCAACCCACATGTTATTAATGTAGCTGCAGAATGCAAAAAATTTCATTTGAAAGCGCCGCTTTGTGGAATTGACCCAATATCTAAAATGGCACGTGGATTTTGTCTAAAAAATGCGGACGGCTCCTACTCTGTAGTACCCGACCGGCACGAAATTGATCACGGAGCTTTAAATAAAAAATACATCATTGGCCATGTTAAAAACCCAAACGATCCTTCTTTTTTAATGCTCCAAGGCTCAGGCTCACTAATTCTTGATGGCGAATTATTTCACATCAATTATGATGGCGCCAACGGCAGACCACGCACCATGCTCGGGCGTATTGTCCAATGTGCGCAAGACCCAACCTGTGGTGGCAACCTTGATGCAATGGAACGTTGTGCTAAAAACCCTAAATGCCATGATGAAGCAAAATTACGCTGCAACATGTCTCAAAAAATCAAACACAGCGCCGCATCAGAAACACTCATTCGCCACTATCTAGATAAACAAATTAGCCGTGAAAAAGCTGCTGATTTACGCAATCGTGATCAAAGTGTGGTATTTTTTGTTAAAGAAAAAGCAGGCCCTTATGGCTCAGAAAATATTTCCCTAACACCACATGCATCCTGTGCAACAGACCATAGAGTCATTCCTGTTGGAATGAACTTTATCTATCATTGTAAAAAATCAACATCATGGTGCGTCGCTCAAGATGCAGGTGGCGCGATTGTAGGCGCGCATGTTGACTGCTACAAAGGCG
>CAZZGV010000489.1:0-1062 GCA_964654255.1 uncultured Legionella sp.
TGCCCGTTCTTCAGTGCTAGCGTACAAAAAAATCTTTAACGTTGCGTGAGGAAAAACCACTGTCCCCATATCTCGCCCATCGGTGACTAAACCTGGAGGAACCGCAAATGCGCGTTGACGAGCTAATAATGCTTCTCGAATCTCTGGAATAACAGCAATTTTTGAAGCATTCTGCCCACATTGTTCTGTCCGGATGTCGCCACTTATATTTTGTTCATCCAATATAACCATGCTGTTTTGATCATTATCGATTTCAAAACGTAAATTTAGCGCGTGAGCTGCTAGCACTAACTTTTTTACATCAGAAAAATCAATTCCTTGTTTTACAGCAGCAAATGCAAGCACTCGATATAAAGCGCCACTATCTAAAAAATGCCAACCTAAATGCGCAGCTAACATATGACAAAGCGTTCCTTTACCAGTACCACTTGGACCATCAATCGTAATAACAGGTACCTTTGTTACATCATGCATTATCTGTTTCCTGTATCTTTAATTTTAATTGGTTTGCCGTTTTTACAAACGTAGGAAAAGAAGTGGCAATATTTGAACAATGTAAAATAGTTACAGGCGCTTTTGCCACACAACCAGCAATAGCAAATGCCATTGCTATACGATGATCATGCCGACTATCAACAACACCGCCTTGTAAAACGCCCCCATTAATACATATGCCATCGTCAAGCGCCTCAGAATCGATGCCAAGAAAATTCAAACCATCTACCATGGCGGCAATGCGATCACTTTCTTTGCAACGCAACTCCCTTGCACCATGCAACACTGTCTTTCCTCTAGCACAACTTGCAGCAACAAATATCACAGGAAATTCATCAATAGCCAATGGCACCATCGCTGCAGGAATATCAATGCCCTCTAATTGCGCATGTCTTACATATAAATCAGCTACTAATTCCTCACCGCATAAACGCTTATTGGTGATTTTTATATTAGCACCCATGAGGTTTAAAATCTGAAGTATCCCAGTACGTGTAGGATTAACACCAACGTTTCTAATGAACAACTCTGCATCTGGAACAATAGTAGCCGCGACAATAAAAAAAG
>CAZZGV010000490.1:0-1057 GCA_964654255.1 uncultured Legionella sp.
ATTGCATGGGAACCTCCTCCTCATTGCCCGCATGACTAGGCAACGCTTCGCTTGCGTTTGGGTTCTGTGAACGGCTAGTCGTGATGCGTTAGATGCTGAGGGGAGGATGGAACAGGAACACGACGAAGGTCGGCACGGACAAGGTAGGACTTACACGCACAGCCTGTGCAAGGAGGGACAGGATGTCAGGACCACTAAGCGGCACAGACTGGAACACGAAATGGCATGGACACCCATCATCCGTCACGCCGCCATTGGGGGACGGAGCATGATCCATCGTTTCCGATAGGATGGAGCCAGGTACGAGTTCCCACTCCCCAAGACAAGTAAGACCGGTGAGCTGGATTCCGAGGAGGAGGATCAGCCCGATGAGGAGCAGTTGTGAGTTTCGCGGTTGTAACATCAGTCTTTAGCAAGCTTCTTCGCCAATATAGCACAAATATTGAGCCATAACTCTACTGCGCTGAACGGCTTTCTGGATGGGAACGCACGATGCATAGAGCGTTCGCCACTGTGGCCACTCTCGGCAGGATGATGTTCGAACATCAGCCGGGAGCGTCATACGACCGGAGCGCGTAACAGCTCAGAACCTTTGGGCATATCTAAAAGCTGACTCTCAGTTCTATATGAGGCGTAGGAATCTAGGGGTTGGTCTTAGCTACTAGGCTGGGACAAGTTGTCCAATACGGCGCCTATTTTGCGCGATGAAATCATCCGGTCCAACCGAGCTGCCCACCTCACACATGCTCCCTTGGTTGATTGCATGGAACAGCCTCATTTTGTGGCCCGGTTGTGTATCGCCTGTCGCGCTGCATCGCGCAGTGTTGGCGTACGATGAACAAGTCGCGCGGGTTACTCGAGAACAACTGTTGCTCAATATTGTCCGAGCGAGCGACTCGCATCCGATTCACTTCACCTTAGTCCCGAGTGTGGCCGCCACGTTCCACTTTCAGGCCAGTGCCGGCATCACTCCGCCCGAAGGCGACGCCCGCGGCCTCGTTGCGCCGTTGATCAACGCCACGGTGGCGGAGAACCCGACAATTACCATCATTCCTAT
>CAZZGV010000491.1:0-1055 GCA_964654255.1 uncultured Legionella sp.
AAGCTGGTAGGTTTTATAAGTACCCCATACCAGTACCACAAAACAAATCAGCGCTGTGAACAATAAAATCCATTTTAAAACCAGAGCTACAGTGTCCCTTGTTGCCTGGGCATATTCCGTTATTGCTTTTGTATTTTGAGGCATTGTTTCACTCCATGAATCATCGTGTCACTTATCGAAGAATAATGCTCATAAAAATACATCACTTAAGATGGCCTGAGAAGGCACGCCAGCAAGAAAGATCTGTTTTTTCAACTTATCGGTAGTTTCTTTAGGACCGCAGACATAAACTCGTGTTTCTTTCGGGTGATTTAAATGCATTAATGTTCGTTTTTCTATAGAAGCTTCAGGAAATAGCCCCTGACTTTGAAGCACACAAGGGTCATAAACAAAAGATGGGAACAACATGGATAACATTTCCAGCTCTTCTTTATAGTAAATATCTTCATCAGAAAGACCTCCATGAACTAAAGTAATAGTGCCTTGATGATTTTGACTTAGCGCGCTTTTAATAATGGCAATAAGTGGAGCAAGTCCTGTGCCTGTTCCGGCCAGTAACATATTAAAAGCCAATTGCTCTGGGTTATAGTAAAAACAACGGCCAAAGGGACCTCTTAGTTTCACTTCAATATTTTTTGTTGCTTTGCTCACTAACCATTGCCCCATGTTCCCGTCTGGATAAATTTTAATGTGTAGTTCAATAAATCCTTCTTGTATAGGTATGTTGGCGATTGAATAACTACGTATCGTGCCTTCAGGATTAATTAGGCTAAGGTATTGACCAGGAACCCAATGTTCTAAATTATCCACTCTAAGTTTCACTTGCATTACATTGTAATTAAGTGATTTTATATCGATTAGTTTCGCGCTTACTTCGCATTCAGCACTTTCAGGAGTTGAGACTTCAAGCGCTGCCTCGGGCTTTGCAAGACAAGATAGAAAATAACCTTGCGCTTTAAGCGTTTCAGGCAATCCTTCTTGCCAGACAGGGTTAACAACCCCGTCTTTGATTTTAATTAAGCAAGATTGGCAGACACCCACCTGACACGAGTTAG
>CAZZGV010000492.1:0-1052 GCA_964654255.1 uncultured Legionella sp.
TGAGTCGTATGTGTCGCCATGTTCATGACAGACCCTCCTCGCAAGTGAATTTTTACTCTCGCAACACGTTCTCGACTCTTCAGACGGAATGGCCTCGCAAACCTTACAGTTCGTGGTTCACGGGAGCACTCATACGGGCCTTGCGATGCAGGCGAGCAAGACATCGCTTGGCAAGGCGGCTAGACTCAAAAGCCTAGCCGCCTCTCTGTAACCCCTGACGAGACTATGACAAGCCTAGAACTGCGAGGAGTTGACTGACCGCTCCCCATGGGCAAAAGCCTAGGGCTTCTTCAATCGGACACATGTGAAATCACCCCCTTTCCCGTTGATGTACCGAGAGGGCGGGTATGCGGCGTGTCGTCCGCACGACAGCACGCTGCCCGGCCAAGGGCCTCTTTTAGTCGTGCCTTAAACGGATGGATGTTGGGCGTGAAGGGGTATCAAATGCGGAGGATCGTGGTCTTCAGGAAGAGGTTTTGTGGACGCTTATCAGCGGGAGAGTCGAAGTTCCTTCTCAGCACCGCGGTGCTGCAAAAGAGCGCCAATGAATCCACGTCAACGACAGGCAGGAAAACATGGACCGCCAGTGGATGGGTATCGTTCGAATCGGCAGGGATGCCAGCTTTGAAGACGTCGCAAACCACGCGAGGAGGCTGCTCGCTTCCTGATGGGCAACCGGCCTCCATGTTCGGCACGCCGTACAAGGGCACCAAGCAGGCAAAAGCATTCGTGCTAACGCCGAGAAAGAGCACCATGAACACGATGGTCAGTAAACGTCTCGCTGCAGCCGAGTGCATGCTTTTAGGCTACGCCCCACGAAATATGTTGTCAACGATTGGCAAAGCGGCTTGGGGCGTCAGCCATGCTGCCACGACTTCCCCAAGCCGTCTGAAATCCCCGCCTCAACTGATCCGGGCTTTCCGTAGCCGCAAGCTGTTCATCACCACACTGATGGAACTGAACGCCATGGCGGCACTTGCCAAGACCGGGTTCAGCATGAGGCCCGTGAAGGGGTACAATGCTCCGGCGGCAATCGGGACCCCGAGCACATT
>CAZZGV010000493.1:0-1049 GCA_964654255.1 uncultured Legionella sp.
CGCACGACAAGGCCGACGGGCTCATCAACTTGGCGCTGGGGTATCGTGACCTTTCAGCTGATCAGCCGGAGGAGCACGCGCGCCGGCTGCAACAAGCGGCGGCGCTGCTGCAAGAGGCGGCGACAATGGCGGAGGGATCCGGCCTGACACGCCTCATGTCCTATGCCTACGGGCACCTCGGACATCTCTACGAGAGCGAGCACCGGCTGGATGAAGCCCTCCAACTCACTCGCCGCGCCGTCTTCGCGGCGCAATCCGTCGCCGCGCCGGAATCGTTGTACCGGTGGCACTGGCAAAGCGGTCGCCTCCTCACCAGCCTGGGCAAGCTCGATGACGCCTTGTCGGCCTATCAGGAAGCGGCGGCGACCCTGCAGCCCATCCGCACCGAAGTGGCATTCGCGTCGCATCTCTCGCTGGAGCCTGACCATCGCTCGATTCGTTCGCTTTATTTCGAATTGGCCGATCTCCTGTTGCAACGGGCGGCCTTGATGAAAGACGACGTTGAAGCGACGCCCTATTTACGGGCGGCGCGCGACGCGATCGAGGCGTACAAGGCGGCCGAACTCCGGGACTATTTTCGGGATGACTGCGTCGATCAGATGCAGGCTCGACTGACCAAGCTGGATACGGTGTCTCCGGCGACGGCCATCATTTACCCGATTATCTTCGCCGATCGCACGGAACTGCTCGTGAGCTTTCCGGACGGCCTCAGACGACATTCCGTGCCGGTGACATCATCGGTCCTGACAGATGAAATACGACGGTTCCGGCGCCTCCTCGAAAAACGGACGACCCGCGAGTACCTGCCCCACGCGCAGCAATTGTATGACTGGTTGCTCCGGCCGCTTCTCCCCGACTTGCGCCGGCTCAAGGTAGAGACGCTGGTCTTTGTCCCGGACGGTCCGCTTCGCACCATTCCCATGTCGGCGCTCCATGACGGAGATCAATTCCTCATCGCGCAGTACGCCGTCGCCATGACCCCGGGACTCGATTTAACCGATCCGCGCCCCCTCAATCGAACTAGGGCGCAACTCCTCTCCAGCGGGTTG
>CAZZGV010000494.1:0-1048 GCA_964654255.1 uncultured Legionella sp.
AATTTACCTATCCAACGCAAGTTATGGTGAGTATGTAAGTCCACAAGAAGAATGGATGTATTGGGGACAATCCTTTGCTTACTGGGTCCCATCATTAATAAATGTTGTCATAACCAGCCACATTCTTACCACCATTATGGTATACCATGCAACTCACTTTTAGTTTTTTTGAAATATGCTTAGACTTACTTTGGTTTAAATTCGTCTTTCTCTACCAACGCTTCAGCTGGTAACGCACCAACAATTTGTTGTTCGAATATGCCGTGAACACCTAAAACCTCACTAAACAAACCATCAGCTATTTTTTCTGCCATAACAACATTTTTGTATTCTGGCTCATTCTCTATCCCTTGCATAGGAAGAATTTTGCCTTCGCTTAAAAGCCTTGCTTTATTTTCTTCAAGAGCGTCTCTAACTTCAGGTAATGTATCTAGTACATCAGCATAAAACTCTATTATAGGGCATGTATCAGATTTTAACGCGCTGATTATACCCATGGCTGTCTCTGACTCTATTGACTGCCCTTTAAAATTCACACACCGTATAGAAGTTGAGTCTTTAATACAATCAAAAAAATACATTACGCAAGCATCTGAGCTATACCCTCTGGCCAAGGCTTTTTCAAAAGATATCGTTTCAAGTACATGACTTTCTTGAATCAGAGTCCCCAAAATAAAAACGCCCCCTAACTCACAACTAGAAAAATCTAACGCTCTTACACACTTACTTTTTTTAAGAGCGTTACAAAGCTTTTTCAATGGTCCAAGTGCAATCTTTTGACCTGAAAAATTTAGAGATATCACTTTATCTGTTTTTTCTAAAACAGTCGCTAAAGCGACTATATCTTCGTCAGCCAATCGGTATTTAGAAAAATTAATTTTCAACGGTCTATCAGAGCTTCTAATTTTATTAAACACATCATTTAAATTTAACATACATCCCCCAATCGATAAAAACCAAAAAGAATTTTTATTGAGCATTGTAGCATCAAAATAACCAGGGGATGTTTTTTAAACAAATTTATTTTTTTATACGCAAATATGACTAT
>CAZZGV010000495.1:0-1045 GCA_964654255.1 uncultured Legionella sp.
TTTTCTCAGCCGGGATCCCGGGGGCTTCAGATGTGGCGGAGTGCAGCGGGGGTGAAGGTGGTTGCGGGGGCAGGCGTTGTATCGATGTATCGCGAATAGGTTGTGCGACAGTCCCTGAGATGACCGGTGGGGAGGCGGAGGTGGACGAGACGGGTGTGGTCGTAACAATTGGAGCGATGGGCTGAGTTGGGTGGCTGACGTTCGTCGTCGATGCGGGGACGGTCCCTCGAGCGCTGGTCATAGCGACGGGTGCGGGGGGGACGGTGGTCGGGTCTTCGGACGGCTCGATCGGAGTAGTAGGTTGGTCCGGAGGAACTATGGTCAGTAAGGAACGTTCAAGGAGTACCGGTGGGGTTGGCGAGGGTTCGGTCGGTGCGAGGCCTAAAAGCGCAGCTCTTTGATTCTCCAGCTGGACGATCAATTCTTTGAGCAGAGTGGTGCTCTGTGCGGATTCCGTGCGATTGCCGATTCGGAGCTTGTGATTCTTGTGTGCCTGGTATTCCGGAGACTTTTCTCCGAACAGTCGCCGGATCGTTTCCCGAAAGGAAAGTTCTGTTCTGGCGCGTACTGCGTCACGATAGGGAAAGCCATCTCTGCTCAGGTCATCGATCTGTATGCTTAGTTCACGCAACGTGGTGATGCCGCGGTTGAGTTCTTCGACGGCATTCTGTTTCGATCGGACGCGTTGCGGTTCGCTTGCTTTCGCTCGTGCCATGTGTCCTGTTCCTGATTAAGAAAAGTCTATCCAAGCGGGTGCTGTCTGGCAAGAAATCCCTGCTTCTACTCGTGATTCTGGCAACGGGGACGGCGGCGCGGGCGGTTAGTCAACCCATTCGACATTGCCGCTGTCGGGGCGCGTCGCGTTTTTCTGATCGGGAGTGGCAGGAGGGCCGGCTAAGACCTCTCGGACCAGCGACAACAGACTTTCACTGGTAAAAGGTTTCTGGAGAAAGGGCAATCCCGATCGCACGAGGCCACGATTCTGTAGCTCGGACCCTGGGCTGCTGGACATGAGCAGGACGCGGATCTCGCGCTTGTCTTGCAG
>CAZZGV010000496.1:0-1043 GCA_964654255.1 uncultured Legionella sp.
TTCTTTTGTAGATCGGCAATCAGGTCTGGTGACGTGGACTCGGCAGCCTGCTCGGTGGCTTCACTTCTCAGATCCACTCCAGCGGCTATCAAGATGGGCGTGTCTATATCAGAAATCGGCTCGAGTGCTCGGTAGTTACCTTTCAACGCCTTACGAAAGACAGGATCGCTGAAGAGCGCTTTGAGGGCACCTGCATTCAAGGCCCCTCGTAGCGAGGCGGAATATTCCGATTTTTCAACTGCAAATCCATGCTTGTGTGCACTTCTGGTCGCCGCCTCGTTCAGGTTTGCGTCATCCCCAAATTTAGGTACTCGCCAAGATAACGCGCCGCTTGTTCGACGCACTTCGACGTAGGTGTATGCGATCTGACCAGCCTTTTTCTTGTCGAGATCCTGCGCAACACCAAGAAACATCTCGGTGCCAGGTTCGCCGATCGAGAGATTCAGAAATACCACGTCGTGCTCCAAGGCACGTTCAGAATGACCCTCTTTTTTGATACTAATTGTGTTGTACGCATAGCGCTGGTCTTTGTGCAAAACCAGTTGTTGGTAATGCCCCCCCTCGGAGCCGTCTTTCCATACTCCATCAAGACCGTGTACGCGCACCGAATCCGCTGGTTGGATGCTCACCGTTTCGTCACTCTCCAGACAGCCGGACAACAACACCACTGCACATACACAGAGCAAATGAGCAATGTGACGAAGAAAACGCGTGACTCTTCCGATGGGCATGGCACTTCATCTCACTTTATGCGAGAGCTGGAGGAGACTGTTTAGAGGAATAGCTGAATAATGGTGCGAGTATCAGGACGTAAACGAGAAGACAGCCCTTGGCGGAATACTGACGAAGCGGCATGACAGGCTCTTAGGAGGTCGATTTTAGACGGGGCGGGACAAAAACACAAGTCCGCTGGACATGGTCTGCATTTCGGACTATATGCCCTCCCGCTGCCCTACTCATACCATTGCAGGGTGACGTTGGTCCCCTTTCGAGACAACTCTTAACCAGAGCCGACGGCATTTTCGACGGTCTGCATGACCTGA
>CAZZGV010000497.1:0-1043 GCA_964654255.1 uncultured Legionella sp.
AGCATTGGAAAAACGCAACTACCTTGCTCACCACTTTTTCCGGCTAAGAGGCAGGGGAGCTGAGTGTTATTGGCTTGTGCACAGGGCCAATCGCATCGTCGAGCATGGTGGCCTTAATCATAGGGTGGCGCACGAACATTTCCACCGATGAGGGTCCGTCGTATGGTGGAGTGTCAAAGCAGATAATTGGGAGGCAAGGCGTTTAGAATTAACGCGTCCGGTACTGTGCAGAGGTCTCTGATCGTCTTATCAAGAGCGCTATCATTGTGCGATCGTGCGGAGAACGACGTACGCTCCACATAATGAGGGTTGAGCCGAGATAGTGTCTCGTTTATGTAGAGGGACGGATGGGCAATGAGGCCTTGGCGCAAGACTTCATGGGGTAAGGTATCCGCATGATATTGGCAGATCCCGCAGAGAGCCGGGCGTTCCTGAAGGAATTCTTCCAACCGCCATTCATAATCTAGCAGTTTTGAAAAGTCTCTTTCAGGACCAAATTCCAGACTCATATCACCTGTGGCCCAAAGGCCTTGATACCCGTCATGCAAGGCCTGCCGCAAGGCCTCTTCCAGCATTCCCAACATTCGATCAATATTGAAACGTCCGTTCGCGAGATGTGAATTGTCTGAGGACAGTACGAGACTGCCTTTCGCGACCTCCTTCGTGACATCGATCCCCCTATCCGACAGACAGGGCCGAATCGAGGCGACCATGGACGGGCTATTCAGATAGAGGCAGCGATAGTTCTCGGTAAGTTTTTGCCGAATCAGCGCGGAAAGGCCCGGTAAATGCGCTGCGGGAGAGCCTTTATAAATCAGGCACTGATGACGAGGGAGTAGTGGCATGACTGAGCCCCGTTACGCGGTTATTGAAATCAATTATACAATTTATACAACATCGGCGCTTATTGTGGCTCGGTAATTAAGTCTAGGGTAATGCCTAGTGTGGTTTCCCTTCACCCCGGTTCACCTTAACCTACAAGGTGAACGAACTTTTGACTTACGAGGAGCGGACGACATGGCGGAGGGAGAGGATGTGGGAAA
>CAZZGV010000498.1:0-1041 GCA_964654255.1 uncultured Legionella sp.
CCGACCTGGTGCTTCCGAGCTTGGAGGGAATCGAACCGGCAGACTTGCAACGCCGCCTGTATTAGGCGAAGTAACCAGGAGGAGTACGTGGGTGGGGGACAGAACCGCGGGTCTTAAAACGGTATGCGAATGCCCATTTGAAATTCGTTCGGCATCATGCCTTTGCCCATGCCTAACGAGTCGCCCAAGAGGTTTTGCTGTGGAAATCCCGGCAATGGGCTGAGGGCCCGATCCCGCTCCGTCACGTATCCCCCGCCGAATCCGGCCCCCACATACGGAATCAGGGTCTGTTCGCTGACCTGTACACGGCCGCTCAATGTGGGTGTCTGCCGAAAAATGTCGAATTGCCGTTCGCTCGTTGTCGGAGCCTGGGACAAGACATGCGATGAGTGGCTACGCAACTCACTCCAAACCGGCGGCTCGGACGAAGGCGCTTCTGCCAGCGCAAGGCCCTGGCCTCCCAGTATCAGCCACCCCGATGCGAGCAATGACCGAACCATTCCATTGATTTTCATGTCCACCTGAGCGGCTCCTACAAACCAGGACGCTTGTGTCCAATTTACTCCAAACAATGGTCTGCAACAAGAGGCTATCCTCGTGTAGCGAGCACCTCCTCCCAGCGGCATGAGTCACGGGTGTTTCCTCGAATGATCTTCAACATGTGATATTGCCTGCACACCCGCGGGCTGTGCCAGATGTGATGCAATGAACGGCAGACCGCCTGCCGGTGCTGCCTATCCACGCGGACGACGAGTAGAAATTCGAGCGGCTTTGCCGGTTCGTATCTCGGAAGAAACCGAGACCGACATCGGACGTGCTGGAACTGCCGGGCTGGCCTGGAGGTGGAGATGTCAGAACGACGCGGACCTGAAGATGGATCTGGACTAGATCACACCTTGTAGTACTCCCGATACCATTCCACGAAACGCGCGATGCCGGTCTCGATCGAGGTCGCGGGTGTAAAGCCCGTATCACGCATGAGATCCGCGACATCGGCATAGGTCGCAGGCACGTCACCGGCCTGGAGAGGAAGGAAGTTCT
>CAZZGV010000499.1:0-1041 GCA_964654255.1 uncultured Legionella sp.
AGGGGGGCGAATGCCGGAGGACCGAATCGGAATCACCCGCGACGCAGTGGCCGGCCTTTGATGATATCGCTCAATAGCACCTGCGAGTTCAACGATGGTGGGACATTCAAAGATGACCCGCAATGGAAGGTCCGCATGAAACATCTTTCGAAGTCGTGACATGATTTGAGTCGCGAGCAGAGAATGGCCGCCGAGATCAAAGAAGTTATCAGAACGGCCGGCGCGGGGGCAGCCTAACACCTCCACCCAAATATCGGCCAGCAGGGCTTCCGTCGGCGTTTGGGGGGGACCATACGTCGCGCGTTCATTGCAAGCTTCCGGCGCCGGCAATGCCTTCCGGTCGACCTTACCATTCGGTGTGAGGGGCAAGGCGTCGAGCAACACCACCAGCGCCGGCACCATATAATCCGGCACGCGAGCGCGAATAAAGTCTTGAACCGCTCGGGCATCCGGCGCCCGCCCCCGGGCTACGAGATAGGCAGCCAGGCACGGTTCGGCCTGCTTGTCCTCCCATACGGTGACGACGGCATCCTGTACCGCAGGATGCGCTCGAAGCACGGATTCGATTTCGCCGGGTTCGATCCGGAATCCGCGGATCTTGACCTGAACCGTCCGGCACAAGCCTCACGAGATCTCCGGTCCGGTACAGTCGTGCTCCGGGTTGCGATGCATAGGGATTGGGCAGGAACCGCTCGGCCGTGCGGTCCGGCTGCGCCCAATAGCCGCGTGCGACACCGGCGCCGCCGAGATAGAGTTCTCCTGCCGCGCCGATCGGCACCGGCTCCTGCCTTGCGTCGAGGATGTAGGCTTCCAGATTGTCGATGGGACGACCGAGGGGGACCGTACGGGCGAGGCGCGCGTCTTCGAGATCGGTCACCACCGTCGTCAAGCCCCCGACCGTCGTTTCCGTCGGACCATAATGATTCATGACGGTGCAGGTCGCTTGTTGCCGCACCCGATCGGCCAATTCCCATGACAGGGCTTCGCCGCCGAACAGGATACATTTTCGCGGATAGAGGGCCCGCCCCTCGCCGGTCGCCA
>CAZZGV010000500.1:0-1039 GCA_964654255.1 uncultured Legionella sp.
AGGCCTTCGACGCGCAAGGTATCGAGATTCCGTTCCCGCATCAGACGTTGTACATGGGAGAGGCGAGCCCTCCGTTCAAGGTAGAGATGGTGGCAGGCCTGGGGGATCATCGGAAGGTCTAACAGGAATCGACAAAAGAAGGCCCGTTGAGTCCCGCTGCCTTCAAGGCCGAATATCAGGGGCATGAGCGGCGACCTGCTCGCTTTTTATGCCGATGGAAAAAGCGTCCTCAACGTATTCTTCGCGCGCTCCGGTCTTGAGCCGGTCGCGTCGATAATCTTCCAGCCCTCGACGAATGATTCCTTCCGACAGGGTGGGATAGAATCCCTTGAGGGCTTGCCGCCCAGTGGTCGCGGCAGTGGTATCCCGGTGATGCCGGAACTCTCTCAGCCGTTGGTCGATCCGCTGTTTTGCCGCGGCACAGAACCCCTCTGCCAATTCCCACACGGTAGCATGTTCCTCAAGTCTGGCCTGTCGTCCGGCATGGAGCACGGTGGCCAACATGGCAAGGAGATCTTCACCGACGGCTTCGATTTTGTTCTGCAATCGCTGTTCGTCTCGAAACGAGGCCTGGAAACGCAGCATGGCATAGAGAATTTCTCTCGCCAACCTCCGGCTGGTTCGTTCGATATAGCGAGCCACCGGCCGTACTTGGGTATGGGTGAGTTCCGGGTGAACAGGCAGCGACCCTGTTCGCCATTGGCGCAGGTACCAGGGCAGGTAGAAGCGCATCAACTTCACGGCCTGCCGTGCTTGTTCGAGTACGGAAAGTCCGTCCGCATAGAAACCTTTGGCGCGATCCAGATGAGGGCTTAACCCTTCGCGGACAACGAAGGGCCGCAAGATATCGGTGGCGCCTTCGCCGATCCGATACATCTCCGCATCACGAACGAGCTGCTCGATGCCGAAGGCGGCTTCCCCGCGCGCGTGCTTGGAGTCGGCCGTTTCGTATCCCATCCCTCCGAATATGGTCTGCGCGTCGCGAATGAAACGGATCGTGTGTTCCGAACAGAAGATCTTGGCGACAGCGGCTTCAATG
>CAZZGV010000501.1:0-1039 GCA_964654255.1 uncultured Legionella sp.
TCGTCCGCGCGACGGATATCGTGGTCGGCATGGGGCCAGGACAAATCTCCACAGAATCGCCTCCGGCTGCGACTCCGCTCTGTTTTTACGACTACCACTGTCCGGATGGGTTCCTCGTGCTGACCAAGCGGGAATGCAAAAGCGCCAAGTCGTCGGCGCCCCACCCTCCAGGCGCCCCCTCGCCGGTCGTGCAACGTCAAGTCACCCCACAGACTCCACAGTCCCCTGATTCCTTGTGGTCGGTGCAGAGTGTCCTGGCCTCGCCGGGTCGTCCGTTGGACGCGTCGACGCGCGAATTTTTCGCGGACCGCTTCGGCCACGATTTCGGCGAGGTGCGGATACATGACGATGCGACCGCGGCGGCGGCGGCTCGCGGAGTGCACGCGCTGGCCTATACGGTGGGCAAAGACGTTGTGTTCGGCGCAGGCCAGTATTCACCGCGTACGGAAGCGGGGCGTCATCTCCTTGCCCATGAACTCACGCATGTGATTCAGCAGCGCGGCACCACTCAGGCGCTCCAACGTTACCCGGAGGACGAGGATTCGTTGACGGAGGGTTCATCGAGCTGGACCGACGCGGCCAAAGCCATCTGGGATAATCCCAGCGAAGAATTGGGCAAGCGCGCCGAGCAGGCTGCGCTCGATCAATTAGATCGGCTTGCGAACTCACCCAGCACCCAGTCTGCACGATGGTCCGAGTCGGGCTGTCCCTCGTCGTTTTGTCAGCCCTTCGCAAACGTGGACATTGCCAAGGCAGAGCTGCTGTGGGCTCACCCGGTATTGCTCGAAGGAATCAAACGAAAGGTCGATGCACGAGTGGTCCCGTTGTGGGAAATCTATCTCACCGGCGGTTCACCACCGATGGACCTCACGGCTTCCTTTGGAGCAGATTTCCAGGCAGCAGGCGTGACGTCCTCCTCGGCGCAATACCTCGTCGGCGCGCTCCGCCGCCACCTCGAACAGAACCCTGATTCGATACTCCCCGGAGCATCACGGGCGGTCGATTTCACCAAGCAGTTGTCATCCGAACGGCAAGACCT
>CAZZGV010000502.1:0-1038 GCA_964654255.1 uncultured Legionella sp.
GATATAGAAGGGAAGTGGCCAGGCGCTGTCGTTGGCACTGCCCTTCCACCGCAAAAGGAGACGACATCATGCCGATTCTTCTCTGGCTTTTAGGAGTGCCGATGAGTCTGATTCTGGTGTTGTGGCTGTTCGGAGTCGTCGGCTTCTAATCACGAACTCCGGCTCAGTCCGTGCAGGTCATCGATGAGTCGCTGTATCGACGCGACCGCCTTTTGCCGCTGCTTCACCGACAGGAGGCGGTCGGTTTCCAACAGCAGACGTGTGAGGGATGACCGCAATTCGCTCACCATCTCACGGTAAGCGGCCGGGGTGGTCTGGTCCGGCTGAACGAATATCCTTCGGAGTTCCCTGTTCATCTCCTCGACCGATGCAGGACGTCGAAGTACATGGAGGAGTTCCTGTTGACGCTGGAGACGATACTGCCACAATGCCGGTTGAGTATCAGGAAGGGCTTGCGCATAAGGGCTGAGTATCGCCACCTGCTCGGAGCTCAGCGAACCGAGCCAATCCTCGGCCAGGGAGATGATTTTTTTCGTGCGGGCCTCGAGTCGCTTCGAGGACGGCCCTTGCAGCGCACGCATGGCCTTCTTCTCCTCTTTATGAAACGCCTCCTCCAGATATCGAACCTGTCGCTCGCCGACGGTCGTCAATAAGACACTGGCGTCAGGCACCGCCCGATCGAACAGATCCGCGCGGAACCTGTCGTATGAGGCGTACATCCACTCCAAGTCGTCACGCGTCAAACCCCGGCTCACTCGTTGTTGCACATCGAGCAAGAATTGTTCGTACTGTGGAATCGCTTCGCTCCGGTGGCGGGCGAGGAGCGGTCTCAAGCGGGTTGTGACCTCCTGCCGCTGCCGCGTCGTGAGATCCAAATAGTGGTCTAACTGCCAGGTGATCATCCAATCGGCGTGCCGATACCCAAAAGTGAGCGCGCAACCGCTCATCAAGACAACCATCGACAGCAGGCAGAGCGCTGCAGATCGAACCGTACCCCACAGAGTGTTACTTCTGATCGCCATGCGGACCTCTGACTCG
>CAZZGV010000503.1:0-1037 GCA_964654255.1 uncultured Legionella sp.
CCCAGTTTCATGCGACTGAGTGCTAGAAGCTGCCCGAGGTAGTCGTGAAGATCGGTGGCGAGACGCTGGCGCTCTCGTTGCTCCGTCAAATTCAACTCCGCCGCCAAGGCTCGCAATTGTTCCTGAGACTGCGTCAATTCCCGCGTTCGTTCCTCTACCCGCCTCGTGAGGTCACTATTCGCCTTTCGCACGCGCTCTTCACTGTCGTGCAACGAGCGTACGAGATGGGCATTTTGAACGGCAATTGCCGCTTGGGTGGCGGCGACGTTGAGAATGAGGTGGGCGGAGGGCGTGGGCGGTCGTTCCTTGGGAAAAGCAGCGGCAATGACGCCCCATTCTGACTCATGCCCTAGCGATCGTGTGGTTACTTGTAGAGTCGAGCCGTTTGGGGGGTGTGGCAGAATCAGGAGTTCGTCCGGATCGTGAGCGCGGCTCCAATCATACATTACCCGTCCGAGCGATTCAGCGAGGGACGGGCTTGTTTGATACCGGTCGATTTGAGCGACCGAAATGGACGAACGGCCTTGGCGTTCCGTGAAATTTACATAGACAAACACCACATCGAGAGTGGCGAAAAGAGCGGCAGCCAGGCTTTCAGCAATTCGGACGGGATCGGCGCCTGACCAGACTGCCGGCAGCGTCGAAAGGGCTACAATATCACGCAGGCATTGATGAGCCTCTTGCGCGCTCGTGTTTTGAAACTCCGAGGACATCGCTATCCGTGAGTCATGGCGACCCTTCCTTTTCTTCTTTTAAGAGCCGGAACCCGGTTCCACGCAGCTTCAGATGGCCGCCGCTGTATTTTTGCGCTGTTTCAGTTCCTTCAGGAACACATCGGGCTCGACATAGAGTGGATTTTCCTGCAGCACACCCCCGATCAGGACCATGGGATGTGTGCGTAGAATATCCATGACGACGCTGCCACTATGCTTGTTGAGGTCGTATACGCAAATGACTGGATCGGGGTATTTCGGCAACACATAGTTAAGTTTCGTCTCATACTCGACGATGTCGGTGACTCCAGGTGCAGTTTCGAG
>CAZZGV010000504.1:0-1036 GCA_964654255.1 uncultured Legionella sp.
TTAATCTCCTCTGCTGCCATGGATTGAAAATAGGCTTCAGGATAATATGCTTGCAACTCCTCGACAGTTAAACCTTTTAAAACGTCAAATGATAAAGACGTATCATTATGCTTAAACTTCCCCAAATGCCTAGACAGTGTATTCACCGAAACACCAAGACTTACTGCAGCTTTTGCTAAACTCGGGTTAGTTAATATTGCTTGATGAATGTCAGCAAACCTATGTGCTTTGATATCAACCGCCTTTGCCGCCATGGGTTGAAAATAGGCTTGAGCATAGCAACCTTGCAACTCCTCGACGGTTAGCCTTTTTAAAGCGTCAAATGATAACGAAGCACCCTTATGCTTAAATTTCCCCAAATGAGTCAACAATGTGTCGGCACTCACGCCAAGGCTTGCCGCAGCTTTTGCTAAACTGGGGTTAGTTAATATTGCTTGATGAATATCAGCAAACGTATGTGCATTGATATCAACCTCCTCTGCCGCCATGGGTTGAAAATAGGCTTCAGGATAGCAACCTTGCAACTCCTCGACGGTTAGCCTTTTTAAAGCCTCAAAGGATAACGAAGCACCTTTATGCTTAAATTTACCCAAATGCCTAGACAGTGTACTCGCCGAAACACCAAGACTTACTGCAGCTTTCGTCAAATTAGGGCTCATTAATATTGCTTGATGAATATCGGCAAACGTATATACATTGAGATTAATCTCCTCTGCTGCCATGGATTGAAAATAGGCTTCAGGATAATATGCTTGCAGCTCCTCGACGGTTAGCCTTTTTAAAACGTCAAACGATAACGAAGTACCCTCATGCTTAAATTTACCCAAATGGATCGAAAATGTTTGCATCCCAACACCCAGGCTTGCTGCAGCTTTCGCTAAACTGGGGTTAGTTAATACTGCTAGATGGATATCAGCAAACGTATATGCATTGACATCAACCTCCTCTGCCGCCATGGGTTGAAAATAGGCTTCAGGATAGCAACCTTGCAACTCCTCAACGGTTAGCCTTTTTAAAACGTCAAACGATAACGAAG
>CAZZGV010000505.1:0-1035 GCA_964654255.1 uncultured Legionella sp.
GCTCAAGGATTTCCGGAATCTCAATTTCCGAATGCGAGCCGCCCGGCGTAAACATGGTCGTAGTGACGGTAACATGGGTCGCTCCTTTTTTGACGAGGTGCTCCACCGACTCCTCCAAGGTCGGGGCGCAGAACTCGTTGTAGGCCAGAGCAAATAGCACATCGCCCAGGTTCGCATGCAGCTGAGCGGCCACCGCTTCAAGCCCTGATCGATAGGGATCCGTCTCGGGCGTCCTCGGCCACTGGCGAATCTTGGCATCCAGCTCCATTTCCTCAGCCGACGCTGGTAGCTTGGCCGCGCGCCGCTGAGCCTCGAGTCGTTTCAGTTTCGTGACCAGATCTTGAGGGCATCCCTTGGGAATGCCTCCGTGTCCTACTAAAATGACACCTCGCCGCACAGCTGCCATGTTTCTGCCCCTCCTGTTGAGACTTGTGTCAATCGACACTCACATCCTCACATCGAGCCCTTCGAATCCAGATACTCCTGAAGATTGGTCTTTCCATAGCGACTCGCCGGATAGATCGATCGGATGAATCCTGCCACCAGACCCATCACCTTTTTCACGGCGGTGGTTTTCTCAGGATCTGTCGCTGGCAACAGACGGACAGTGATGGTGGTGTCATGCTGTTTCAGCTGGACAAAAAAGTTACGTGCCGCACCCTGCTCGATCGCCACCGACTCCAGCAGCGCCTCTCTACCACTCCTCGCCAGGTAAAACTCCTGCACCTTGAGAATATCGGTTCCCGCCCGTTGAATGATGGGGGTGAAGGCTTGAAACAGCCCTTGCAGGTCACCGGTTCCTTCGATGACAACGTGCGGCATGGTCGGTCCTTTCTACACGTGGTTCCGGAGCATGAGCTCCTTCGGATGAGGGTTGAGATACACCTGGTCGCGAATATAGGCGACGTCAAAGATTTGCACGTAGTGTTTGATCAATGTCAGCGGAACAATCAGGGGCGTGAGTCCCCGATGGTAGTCCGCGATCACCTCCACCAACTCGGCTTTCTCCAGCGCATCCAGCCGCTCCTTGAAATA
>CAZZGV010000506.1:0-1035 GCA_964654255.1 uncultured Legionella sp.
ACCATTGAGCTGGGGACAGCTGCCAGCGGGCACAGCGGTGCTCAAAGGCACCTCGTTGTTCCCCCGCATCGAAACCAAACCACAAGGAGCCAAATCCGTGAGCGAGACACCAACTTCCCCGCAACCAACCCCGGCGACGCCGGCCGCAGTCCCCGCCGCAACCACGAGTCCGGCTCCGGCCGCCGCCCCGGCTGCTGCACAACCGGCTCAGATCACCATCGACGACTTCATGAAAGTCCAACTGAAGGCGGCCAAGGTTCTGTCAGCCGAGCGGGTCCCGAAATCCGAAAAGCGAACAACGCCAGATCGTCGCCGGCATCGGCAAAAAATATGAACCGGACGCCCTCGTCGGAAAGACCATCGTCATCGTGGCGAACCTGAAACCGGCCAAACTGATGGGCATCGAATCGCAGGGCATGGTGCTCGCGGCGGGCGACAGCGAAGTACGCGGCCTCGCCACCTTCATCGAGGACGTGGAGCCCGGCACCAAGGTGAAATGATCGGCCGATTCCTGATAAGCCTGCTCAGCACCGGGCTCGTTCTGCTACTGAATAGTGCGGGCGCGGCGTTTACGCCGGAACCATCCGAGTCCGAACTCGAGAGCAAAACTCGCTACAACGATCCCCTCCCCACCACCGTGCTCGTGCGCGTCGTTGCGCACCGTTCATTGGTCCTTGGCCATGAGGTCGGCGGCGCGCGCGTGACCATTACCGATGTGGCAAGCGGGCAACTTTTGGCCGCAGGCCTCCAACAGGGTGAGCCGGGCGATCAAAGCCAGATCATGCGCATCCCGCATCTCATGGACGAACCGATTTATAGCGGGCGACCTGCCGCCGCTTTCACCACTACTCTAGAACTCGCGCGCCCGACATTGGTGGAAATCGCTGCCGAGGGGCCGCTGGCCTATCCCAACGCCTTACGACGTGCCAGCACGACGGTCCTCCTGATTCCCGGCCACGACCTGATCAACGACGGGATTGTGCTGCACCTGTATGGGTACCTGCTGCAGATCGAACATCCGAAGCCGGGCGAACC
>CAZZGV010000507.1:0-1034 GCA_964654255.1 uncultured Legionella sp.
AGGACGAAAAAAAAACCTGTTGATTCCAGTTATATCATACCACGCAACCATCATCACGTATCTAAAACAGATATTAGCGTAAATGCACTTAAAGTATTAAATCGCTTAAATAGTGCCGGATTTCAAGCTTATATTGTTGGCGGTAGTGTACGTGATCTACTATTACACAAAGCACCTAAAGATTTTGACGTAGCAACCAATGCCACACCTAATCAAGTAAGGAGCTTATTTCGTAATGCCCGCATCATTGGCCGTCGTTTTAAGCTTGTTCACATCCTATATCATCGTGAAATTATTGAAGTAGCAACATTCCGCGGACATGATTCGGTAGATGACAATCAAATAACCAATGATCGGGGTATGCTAATTCGAGATAATGTTTATGGAACACTTGAGGAAGACGCTTGGCGGCGTGATTTTACCATTAATTCATTATATTATGGCATTGAAGACGCCTCCATCGTTGATTTTACGGGTGGCTATCAAGATATTGAAAAACGCTTAATTCGTATGATTGGCGATCCTATTACACGCTATCAAGAAGATCCCGTGCGTATGCTTCGAGCCATACGGTTTAGTGCTAAATTGAGTTTTGATTTTGCACCAGAAACAGCGGCCCCTATTGAAGAATTAAGTTCACTTATCACGCACATATCAGGATCACGCCTGTTTGATGAAATGACAAAACTTTATCAATGTGGCGAATCTGTTTCAGTTCAACGATTATTAGTCGAGTATGGCCTGTTTGCTCACCTTTTCTCACAAACACATCAGCTTTTAAAAAGCGCACATCCTGTAAATGCGTTCCTTGTCATAGCATTAGAAAGCACGGACACACGTATTCGAGACGCTAAACCCGTCAATCCTGCATTTTTGTATGCGGTACTTTTATGGTTTCCATTGGTTGTACGTACAGAAAAATTAAAAGCTGAAGGATTGGATCCATTGCCTGCATTAGATAAAGCGATGTCCCAGGTTATTGCAGACCAAAATAAAATTGTTTCTATTCCCAAGCGCTTTACACAAGTAATGCG
>CAZZGV010000508.1:0-1033 GCA_964654255.1 uncultured Legionella sp.
TTCTCGATTCGATAGTTGATGGATCCGATTTCCTCTCGCTCGAGATGTTCGATCCGCCGACGTAACTGATTGGCCCGTTCCACCAGGTTCTTGACCGTCGTCCACGAACTCCCGCTCGCGCTTCCTGCCGCTGCCCCCTCCACGCCGACACTGATCCGACCGAAGGCAGGGCCCCACTCACGCCGCTCGACAACGGTCAGATCCTCGGGGCGCGCGTTCGACACGATGTCCGCTGCATTGATCCAGCGATACTCGGCCCCGAACACATCCCGATTGCCGATCCGGTATCGAAAGCGACGTTGTCCGGCGGGCGAGTCCGGCGTGACCGAATTGGGGATGACTTCTTCTCCCACCACCTGGCCGATCACCATCTCCTGCGTCTTGAGTGTCGTCTCCTGCAATGCACCGGGCCAGAACTGCCCCAGGCCGTTGACCATAATGAGGGCCAGCATTCCGGCCACCATCAAGAGGCTGAACGCGACACCTGAAGCGGACATCCAGACGAAGAGTTCCCCGCCTCGCCAGAAGTTCTTCATGACTTTGGACCGTTCAACCATGGCTATACTTGTCCCGGAGCCGCTGACGAACGAGTTCCGCCAACGAGTTGATTACGAACGTGACGATGAACAGGAGCAAGGCCGCCAGGAACAATACCCGATAGAGACTGCCTCCATGCGGGGCTTCCGGAATTTCCACCGCAATATTGGCAGACAGAGTCCGAAAGCCGTTCGCCCAGTTCCAATCCAGAATGGGCGTATTGCCCGTAGCCATCAGGACAATCATCGTTTCTCCGATCGCGCGCCCGAACCCGATCATCACGGCGGAGAAGATCCCCGGACTCGCAGACAACAGCACCAGACGCAGAACGGTTTGCCAACGGGTCGCGCCCAATGCGAGCGACCCGGCGATCTGGGTCTTGGGCACATTGGACAGCGCCTCTTCAGCGATGCTGTAAATCACCGGGACGATGGCAAAGCCCATCACGATACCGACAATCAGCGCGTTGCGTTGATCGTATTCGATACCGAGCCGG
>CAZZGV010000509.1:0-1032 GCA_964654255.1 uncultured Legionella sp.
GGCGCCTGGGCCACGCAATTGGGGCAGGTGGCGACGCTCGTTACCGTGTTCGGGTGGGTGCTGAACACGCTGGCACTCACGACGCGGGCATTCGAGCGAATGGAGCATTCCGGCACCTTCGCGCCATGGTCGAACCAGTTCGAGGCAATGGCATACGTATCCTGGGCGATTATCCTGGGCTACGTGCTACTGGAATTCCGCTATAGGATTAAGGCCGTTGGGGCCTTCGTGGTGGGGATCGGATTTATCGCCATGGGAGCCGCATCGCTCTTGCCGTATCGATATCAGACCGCGGAACCGCTTGTTCCGGCCTTGAACAGTTACTGGATATACATTCATGTCTCCGTCACGTTGACCAGCTACGCGGCGTTTGCTATGGCCGGTGGATTGGGTCTGATGTATCTCTTCAAGGAGCGGGCGGTTAATCGTGGCAGTCAGTCACGCTTTTATGCGGCCTTTCCCGACCTCGAAACTATCGATGAGCTTGGTTACAAGGCCATCATGTTGGGATTTCCGCTGCTGGCCTTCGGAATCATCCTTGGAGCAATGTGGGCGAACTATGCCTGGGGCGGCTACTGGAGTTGGGATCCGAAAGAGACCTGGTCGTTGATCGTGTGGCTGATTTATGGTGCCTATATCCATGCTCGCATGACGCGAGGCTGGGAAGGCCATAAAGCGGCGATCTACGCGATCTTTGGCTTCCTCATGGTTATCTTCTGTTTCTGGGGGGTGAATTTTCTGCTCTCCGGTCTGCACGCCTACGCTTAGACCATGACAGATCACATCAACCAGAGCTCTGCCAATATTGCGCCGCGAACCGGCCCGTCCCGAACCTTGGTGGTGATCGCTGCCGCGGCCATTCTGGGCGTGATGTTTCTCGTGGTGTGGCTACAGAGTTCGAAGTACGAGCCATTAGTGGTCGGGAAAGAGGCACCGGATTTTCAGCTGCCGGACCTGAACGACAAACAGCTGCGGTTATCTGACTATCGCGGTAAAGTGGTTTTCTTGAATTTCTGGGCGACCTGGTGCAAG
>CAZZGV010000510.1:0-1027 GCA_964654255.1 uncultured Legionella sp.
CGGGCCATTTATCGGCGCTTTGAAGCCGTTGGCTATTGAAAGGAAAAGACATGGCAAGCGTAAACAAAGTTATTCTAATCGGGGCGCTTGGTGCAGACCCCGAAGTCAAGAGCTTCCAGAACGGGGGGCGCATTGCGAACCTCCGCCTAGCTACCGGCGAAAGCTGGAAAGACAAGTCAACCGGCGAGAAAAAGGAAAAAACCGAATGGCACAGCGTAACGCTTAACAGCGACGGGCTGGTGTCGGTTGCAGAACGCTTTTTGCGCAAGGGCAGTAAGGTCTATTTGGAAGGCAAGCTACAGACCCGCAAGTGGCAGGACCAGTCGGGCAATGACCGCTATACGACCGAGATTGTCGTAGGCGGCTTTGACGGCAAGCTGGTGATGTTGGACGGTGCAAAGGGCGCTGGCAGCGATACAGGCGCACAGCAACAGGCCAATCACCAGCAAAGCGGCTTTGCAGATGATCTGGACGACTCAGTTCCATTTTAATTTTGAAACCGTTTTGAATTGTGATATGGCCTATTTATGGAAAAGAAATGCACAATTTGCGGCGAACAAAAGTCGCCTACTGAATTTTACAAAGCGCCCGGATGTAAAGATGGGCTAGCCAGCCAGTGCAAGTCCTGCGTTAAGGCAAGGGCGCGCATTCGGCAAATCGTCAAAAAAGACGAAATAAGAGCCTATGAGCGCAAGCGGTCTAAGCTTCCACATCGCATAGAAGCTAGGGCTAGGGCTTTGCAGAAGGAAAAGGCTGAGAGGCCAGATAGAGTGGCTGCGAGAATAGCTGTCTCAAACGCTGTTAGGGACGGCAGGCTTCGCAAGATGGATTGCGCATTTTGCGGCTCAAGCAACACGGTCGCGCACCACCACGATTATTCAAAGCATCTCGATGTTACGTGGCTTTGCAATCCATGTCACACTCGATTTCACGCTTTGGAAGCGATGGCCAAAGTTGCCGAGGTGCAGGACTAATGGGCTACCCTATCACACACAAGCGCATGAAGCCTAAAGCGGCAACGCCGCCC
>CAZZGV010000511.1:0-1027 GCA_964654255.1 uncultured Legionella sp.
GAGAGTCCCTCCTACAACACGGCCATCGCGGTGCGGATGAAGGGACTGGTGGACCAGCGACTCCTGGTGGATTGTTTCAACCGGATCGTGGAACGGCACGAAGTCCTGCGCACGACTTTCGCCACCGAACAGGGAGAGCCGGTGCAGATTGTCTCGGCATCCGGTGAGGTCACGCTGGAGGCCGGGTTCGTGGAGAATCGACCCGAGGCCGTCCTGGCGGCGGCGCAGGAAGAAGCCCAACATCCATTCGATCTCCAGCGCGGGCCGCTCCTCCGGTTACGACTGTTTGAGATTGCAACCGACGACCAACTGTTGGTCGTCACCCTCCACCATATCGTGTGCGACGGCTGGTCGGCGCAAATCCTGGCGCGGGAGTTTGCGCAACTCTACGTCGAGGCTGTGCGGGGAATCGACGCAGCGCTGCCCCTGCTTCCGATCCAGTATGCCGATTATGCGGAATGGCAACGAGGGTGGCTCCAGGGTGATGTGCTCGATCGGCACTTGGCCTATTGGAAACGGCAACTGGCTGGAGACCTCCCGGTGATCGAACTGCCGGCCGACCGCCCGCGCCGGTCGGTCCAAACGTCGTCGGGCAGCCGGTACGCCTTCGCATTGCCGAGGGACGTAGCGGACGGGTTGGGCGAGCTCAGCCGGCGGCACAACGTGACCCTGTTCATGACCTTGTTGGCCGCGTTCCAGACCTGGCTTATGCGCTACACGGGTATCGAAGATGTGTGCGTCGGTACCCCGATCGCCTGCCGGACCAAACGCGAGACGGAAGATCTCATCGGTTTCTTCGCGAATACCCTCGTCCTCCGCACGGACCTTTCCCAGAACCCGACGTTTCCTCAACTACTCGAACGGGTCCGGGAGGTCGTCATCGGCGGACAGGAACATCAGGAGTTGCCTTTTGAGGAACTCGTCGATGCGCTGAAACCGGCGCGCGCCTTGAGCCACTCTCCGCTCTTTCAAGTGCTGTTTGCGCTGCAGACCACATTGGCGGAAGCCGTTCTTTTGCCCGGACTGC
>CAZZGV010000512.1:0-1026 GCA_964654255.1 uncultured Legionella sp.
GATCTATGCTGTTATCAGTATTGCCTTATTATCATTTATAGTATGGGTACATCACATGTTCACTACTGGCGTACCGCTTGGCGCTGAGCTGTTTTTCATGTACACCACCATGCTGATTGCAGTCCCTACTGGCATTAAAGTATTTAATTGGGTAGGAACGATGTTTAAAGGCGCAATGACCTTTGAAACACCGATGCTATTTGCCATCGCATTTGTATTTTTATTTACAATTGGTGGCTTTACTGGATTGATGCTTTCCTTAGTTCCAGCCGATTATCAATACCAAGACACCTATTTCGTTGTAGGTCATTTCCATTATGTACTAGTCCCTGGCGTTATATTTGCTCTATTTGCTGCCACGTACTACTGGATACCGAAGTGGACAGGCCATATGTACAATGAATGTTTAGGTAAATGGCATTTTTGGCTATCGGTCATTTCCGTTAATATCACGTTTTTCCCTATGCATTTCTTAGGCCTAGCTGGCATGCCACGACGGATTCCCGATTACGCCATACAATTTACCAACTTTAATATGGTTTCCTCAATCGGTGCGTTTATTTTTGGTTTTTGCCAATTGCTATTCTTGTACAACGTCATCGCTACTATTCGTCATGGCAAAAAAGCCAGTGACAGGGTATGGGAAGGGGCACATGGTTTAGAATGGACACTATCATCACCACCACCCTATCATAGCTTTTCGACACCACCGGAAATACATTGATGGGTGGGGTTAATGGTTATTAAAAAACATATAAAGCTTGTTGCAACGCTGCTGTGTATTGTTATTTGTATGTTTGCTTTTGGATTTGCGTTGGTACCGATTTATAAAAGCATGTGTAAGGCATTAGGTATCAACGGAAAAACCAATTCTGTTGCCATTGCTTATGATGCATCAACAGCCAAAATAGCAACCGATCGTGAAGTTTTGGTGGAGTTTGTAGCAACAAATAATGGCGGGGTTCCATGGGCATTCCATCCCAACACGAAAAAGTTAAAAGTACACCCCGGTGAAATTGTGAAACT
>CAZZGV010000513.1:0-1026 GCA_964654255.1 uncultured Legionella sp.
CAAGGACTATCCCATCAAGGTGGGGGATGATGCCCGGTCGCTGGTTATGGCGGTGTACCTCGCGAGCCAGGACAACCCTGAGACGAAAAAAGGCATCCGGATCAACGAGGAAAAATTCAAGAAAGCACAGGAAGACTTAGACCTGGTGGAACAGATCGATCCCTATCGAGGAGGGACACAAGACCTGTTCGATTCGATCGAGTTGGTCGCGGGTGAACGAATCTGGCTGCCGGGTGTCAGCTATGTGGAGCAGTTGAAGCAGGCCGACATCCTGCCATCTCGTCCCGATTGGATGAACAGCGCGGTCGAAACGGGGAAAGGGATCGCCGGTTTTTCGGTGGGCGTGGTGGAAGGCTTCGTACAATCGGTCCTCGACGTGTTCATTGGGATCTACGACATGGTGTCGGGCCTTTTCAGCGGCATGCTGAGCCTGGTGAACGGCGAAATGCTCAAAGCCGCCTCAGACATGATCGCCTTGATCAAGGAGATGTCAGCAGACGATGTCAAACAGTTGGCCGGGGAGTTGTTGACGGCGATCGGAGGCCTTCTCGCGAAGTCCGTCGAGGATTTTCTGTATCGCTGGATGAAGGATCCCGATCCCTACCGGAAATGGCATTTTCGCGGCGCGGTCATCGGCTACATCCTGGCTGAAGTGGCCATGGCCGTCTTTACCGCCGCGATCGCCAACGTAGTCAAGTGGCTGGGCAAACTGGGCAAGGTCGGGGGCAAACTGGCAAAGATCATCGAAGGGCTACTCGTCAAACTGGAAAAACTCGTTCCCGATCGTAAGACACCCAAGGACAAGCTCGACAAGCCTGATGCGGCGGACGGCCAGGAAAAATCCGCCCAATTGCCGTTTGCATTGGGGGCTGCGCGGGCCATCGCCGAAGCGCACGATGCGAAGGACAGCGCGGTTCCGACCCTCCTCGCGTCGCTGGCGCCGCTAAAGAAAAAATATCGCTGGATCAAACAGTTCAGTGCAAAGCGAAAGGCGCAGTCCGGTCATTACGAAATCGTCATGCAAGC
>CAZZGV010000514.1:0-1026 GCA_964654255.1 uncultured Legionella sp.
AGCGGAGCCAGGGCGTGGAAACTCTCCGGTTGGCCGAACGCATGGGCGCAGATACGGCGACGTTGACCGGCGACGATGTGAGCGCTCAATTGCTGGCCTATGCCAGGAGCCGCAATGTCACCAAAATCATCGTCGGAAAACCGTTGCGCTCGCGCTGGAAGGAATGGCTGTTCGGTTCGGTTGTGGATGACCTCGTCCGCGGCAGCGGCGACATCGACATCTATGTGATGACCGGTGAAGCAGGTGCCGGCAAGCCCCTTGTGGCGGGGCTGCTCCAACCGACCAGCGGGCGCCGGAACTATGGGTATGCGGCTGCAGTAGTGATGGCCTGCACGGCACTGAGTTGGGTAATGGCTCCATACTTCGGCCAGGCCAATCTCATTATGGTTTATCTCTTAGGAGTGGTGGTCGTCGCCACCAGATGGGGCCGTGGCCCCTCGGCTCTGGCCTCACTGATGAGCGTTGCTGCCTTCGATTTCTTTTTCATTCCTCCCAATTATTCATTCGCCGTGTCCGATGTACAGTACCTGCTGACATTTGCGGTTATGCTCATCGTCGCGCTTTTGATTGCCCGACTCGCGTCCCACAGGAGCCGGCAGGCCGAGGCGGCCTCGATTCGTGAACAACGAACCGCCGCGCTTTACGCCATGAGCAGAGACTTGATCACTCAACGCGGCGTAAACAAATTGGCTTCTGTGGCGTCCCGCCATATCCATGACGTGTTCCATTGCCAGGTGGCGGTGTTTCTGCCGGGTCGGGACGGGCGGGTGCATCTCCATCGAGGTGATGCGCTCGATTTTGACCTCGATCCAAAAGAAGCCGGCATCTCCCAATGGGTGTTTGACCATAAAGAATCTGCCGGTCACGGCACGAATACACTGTCCGGCTCGGATTCCCTGTATCTCCCGTTATTGGGGTCTCAGGGTACGGTCGGTGTCCTGGCGGTGCGATCCTCCAACCCTGCCGAATTGCTCGCTCCGGAACAGCTGCATCTCCTGGAGACCTTCGCGAATCAGATGGCGCTGG
>CAZZGV010000515.1:0-1021 GCA_964654255.1 uncultured Legionella sp.
GTTCCACCCAGGGACGAATGGTTTCTGAGCGCTGCGCACGATTCAGTGGAATGCGCTCCGCCAGCGGCTCGAAGTGAATGGCATATTGCCGGCCGCCTTCATACAGGCCGAAAAAAAGGACCACCGGGACTTGGAGCAGGGCGGCCAATAAAAAAGGCCCTTCCGGAAACATTCTCGGCTGGCCGAGGAAGTCGCAGTTCATTCCTTTCTCGTCACCGAAGACGCGGTCGCCGAGGATCCCGACCATTTCACCTCGATCAAGTCGCTCTTTCGCGGCAAGCATGGTATCCGGCGTGCCGGGAGGGATAATGCGATCGCGAATTTCCGGGTGGAGGCTGTGCAGCACCGCATTCAAGTTGGCGGAGGCGCCTTCATGCATGATCACGGTAAGCGGCACCTGTTGATCGAACAGGCCGTGGGCGCGCAACACTTCGAAACTGCCGAGGTGCGAGCCCAATAGAATGCAGCCTCGTTTCTGCGCCAGTACGGCGTGCAGGGCGGCGGCACCCTCCATTCGAATGTCAAAATAACGGTGGCGTCCTGACAGGAGATACACGCGGTCGTGGATGGTCGAGGCAAAGGTGTGGTAGTGACGAAACACGTCCATCCAGCGCGCCGGACGTTCGAGACTTCGTTGCAAGTATCCCCGCGAGACGCGTTGCGTTCCTCCGGAGAACACGAAGAAATAGAGACAAATGGGATAGAGGAAACACCGAGCCAACGGTCGACCCAGTCGCAAGGTGATCCAGGCGAGGAGGCGAACGAGTCTGAGGCTGCCACGTTCCTGTTGAACCAGCCAGTGAGTACTCACGATTGATCCACTTCTGTGACTGAGCCGGCCCGTTCGAGAATCCCTGCCGCAATGGTGGTCCCTTCCTGAAGAACGGAGAAGGACAGCTGGTTCTCTGAGCGGCGCTCTAATACCAAGGTGAACGGATCGCTTGGCCGGAGAGGACGCATGAATTTTACCGCGGGGATCGCGAGGGGCCCTGGGCCCCAGTGGAGGCAGTTCTCCACCACG
>CAZZGV010000516.1:0-1021 GCA_964654255.1 uncultured Legionella sp.
GGCGGCCCAGCGCTCGGGCATCCAATCGCGATCGGCATCGCTCGTGCCGCACACGATGGCCGCCACCGGACGATCAAAGCGTGCGAAGAACTCACGCTGCGCCTCGCGCTCGTGCTCCCATGGGCCGAGGCCCCAGGTGACCGGCGTGTGCGGCACGCCCAGGTGCGCGAGAAACTCAAAGTACTGATCCTGCACGTGGCGTCGCGGTCCGGCGGGAATGCGATGCGTCGTGAAGAGCCAGTTAGCGTCGCGCGCCCGTACGCGGTCAAAGCCGAGCTTCACCGACGACTGCGTGAACGCGGTGACGAGCCCGGACTTGAGCGAGACCTGCAGCGCGAGCACGAGATCAAAGCGATGCCCGCTGAGCGCACGGCGCACGTCGGCGTAGGCACGCCATCCGGTGCCGTAGTGGAACGGGATGATCTCGTCCACGTCGGGATGCCCACGCACGAGTGAGGCCGGCCCGGGCTGCAGTACCCACGTTACGTGCATGGACGGCTTGTGCCGCTTCAATGCCGTGAGCACGGGGAGGACATGCACCGAATCCCCCACGGCCGACATCATGACGATGCCGACGCGATTCATCGGGACCTGCAACGTCACGCGGCGCTCCCCGCGAGGCGCGTGAGCATCGCGATATCGGCGTCATCAATCTTCAGACTGAACTGCGTCCGCGCCTTCTCCATCGAACGCACCAGACGCGCGAGCGTGAGCTGGCGTGCGCGGTCATCGCCGGCCGGGAGAAAGCGCACGCGGTCCACGTCGAGCGCGTAGGCGAGCCAATCGCCGCCCTCGCGGCTCAGGTAGACGTTCTTTACGTTGAGATCTTCGTGATGCGCGCCTGCGGCGCCGAGCGCTTGCACAAGCGCCGCCGTGGCCGAAATCATCCGCTCACGTGTCGGTTCGTCGGCCGTCGCCCAGAGCGCGGGAAAGTCGCCGCCATCGGGGAGTCGGCGCGTGGCGACATCAATGCGGCAGAGCCCGGGCCCCGCCGGATACACCACGTACGCCATGACCTCAG
>CAZZGV010000517.1:0-1018 GCA_964654255.1 uncultured Legionella sp.
AACCCCAGTTATGGGTTTTAAATATTAAAAATCAGAAGGTTATGTAATTTTTGAATTGAAAAAAGAAGCCGGCTCAGTTTACCATCGCACATTTTCCCCGCAAAAGGATTTTGTGATATGGACATTCGCCAGCTAGTTGGTATTTTCTGTCAGATCGATGATTTTTGTAAAGAGTTAGATCAATATTCAGAACATTATTTGTTAACAGGCCCAACGCAAGGAAAGCGCGGCCCTGTGGGTGGCTTAGCAATCAGTGAAATCATGACCATTTTGGTCATGTTTCAGATGTCGAAGTTTCGAGACTTCAAAAATTTTTATGCTGGGTTTCTTGCTGTTTATCACAAAAATTATTTCCCCAGAATGCCAAGCTACGAGCGGTTTATATCTATCATGAATCGCGCTATTTTCCCGTTAACAATCTTCACACAAGTAAACGGTGGAAAACGAACTGGCATATACTATATCGACTCAAGTTGCTTGCCTGTTTGCCACTTAAAACGCTCGAAACAACATAAAACGTTTGATGCTATTGCAGAATATGGTCGTACTTCTGTTGGTTGGTTTTTTGGACTTAAGCTGCACATTGTAACTAATGATAAAGGCGAATTACTTGCATTCAAAGTTACTCGAGGCAGCCGCAATGATAGCAAAGAAGCAGCCCCGTTACTCAAGTCGCTAGAAGGTTTGGCTTTTGGTGACAAAGGTTATCTTGGTAAAAAACTATTTGATGAGCTACTTGCAAAAGGCTTGAAATTAATCACCCGAAAACGCAAAAACATGAAGGAAAAACTTGATTTATCTAGCTATGAAAAACAGTTGCTCAACCAGAGGGGAATCATTGAAACTGTAATTGGGCACTTAAAACATTATTACCAAATTTGGCACACAAGGCATCGTTCAATATTCAATGCCATGACTCATTTGATTGCAGCTTTGGCTGCTTATGCCATTCAGCCTTTAAAGCTGTCTGCCATTAAGCTAATCGCGAGTTGTTCATGAAAAACTCATAACTGGGGTT
>CAZZGV010000518.1:0-1018 GCA_964654255.1 uncultured Legionella sp.
TTGTGATGCATGGTGGCTGGTATGTTGAGGAGCGTTTTATAAAAAAATACGGTAGAGCTGGCCGTAGTTGGGGGTGCCCTGCGGTTCCTGATGAGTTGTCCGCACCGATCATCAATACCATCAAACAAGCGTCGTTATTTGTTGTGTATTACCCCAGTGATAATTGGCTTTCAACCTCAAAATTCCAAACCTGTGAACGTCTTTCTCCTGTAAAAAATATCGCAAAACCAGACCCCATGCCAGTGAGTGAAGATAAGGTTCACCGTGATGATATTCTTTATGTTGATATTAATAAAAATAATAGACGTGAAGAAAACGAACCGATTGTTGTGATGACCGCTGATAATTATCAGCAGACGTTTCATGCTAAACCACCCCTAGAGCGCATGTTGCGACGACAAATTAATAACGAGGAATATATTGCGTTAAGTAACGGGGAGTTTAAGGATATGGTTGTAAATAAAGGTACTGGTGAGATGGACCGTTTAAGTACCCTTTATTTTGTCATTCCTGTGGTGAAAATGCAACGCGGTTATTATGCAACAGAGATGGAGTTTGTGAAGCTTGGAAAAATAAAAGAGGTTACACCTAATACTAGTTTAGCTAATGATCCACCCAAGGCGTATAGCGTTAGTTGTGAGCTTAAATCGTCAGTCAATCTAAAAACAACCAATGCATTTATTCGTTGGCTGGGATTATAAGGATGCTTTTTTATTATAACACTTAAACTTGTCGTATAAGATGAGTACGCCGTTCTTGCATGGTTTCAACACTGTTGATCACGGATTGGTGACAAATTTCTTGCATGATAGGTATGGTATCTAATGCGATACCGGTATGAATGGCGTAGGCAATGAAAAAACTATCTTGCCATACTTTCTCATTTTTTCGCCCACGAGACTTGAGCCATAATGTAATCCATAAAAAATGGAATAACCAATGGCTGCGGTGCAACTCCATTTCTTCTGCAAAAACGGCAGTCATTGCATCAGCAAATCGACAGACTTTTACGCCGTCG
>CAZZGV010000519.1:0-1017 GCA_964654255.1 uncultured Legionella sp.
ACATCGCATAGGCCGTTACGCCCGGAAATGGGACGCGTTCGCCGAGCCCCGACCCAATCGAGATTATGCGCCCCCCAGCGGAGAGATGCGGAATGGCGGCCTTCGCGAATAGCACTGGTGCTCGCACGTTGACGTCCATCAGCTTCTGATACTCGGCCACATCGAGGTCGGCGATCAGACCGGAATGGCCGATCGCCGCGCTATTGACGAGAATATCAAGACCACCGAGCGCCGAGACGGCCTCGCTCACGGCGCGCGTGATCGCATCCGGGTCTGCGCTATCGGCCTGTATGGCGACCGCGCGACGTCCGACACCATGTATAGCTTGAGCGACCTCGTCAGCCTTTTCGGCGGCGTGCTGGTAGGTGAACGCGATGTCCGCGCCGCTTTCGGCCAGCGCCAGCGCGATCGCGGCTCCGATGCCTCGCGAAGCTCCCGTAACCAACGCACGTTTTCCATTCAGATCGATCATATATTTGTCCTTTTCTACCATTTTGACGCTGCCGGTGGCGCGAGTCCGTATGATGCAAGGCGCGAGCAGTGTGCAGCTCAGTCTCAGCTCGTCATGTTGTGTGAAAGCTATCGCCGCCCGTCACGTCCGCCTCGCGCAAGTGCACGATTGGCGTCGGCAATTTGGTTCGGAGCCTCGTCATCGCTTCGCATTTCCTTGTCCTTGAGATAGGTCAGCGACAAGGAAACGGCATTCCCGATACTACCTTACCCTTGCCTGATCCTACCAAGTGACTAACTAATGGGTATGTTTGATCTCGAGATCGCGACCCGCCGCCTGCTTGACGATATCGCACCCCATATTGCTCCGCGTGGCGGGCTTGTTGGGCAGGCAACACCTGTTCCACGCTTGACGCTATGGACGAGCACGAGTGTCACGCCCCCCACAGCGGCGGTATTTGAGCCTATGTTCTATGCCGTCGCGCGTGGCGCAAAAGTCCTGACGTGAGAACGGCGGAGCACTATTCGACCACGGTAGCGGCGGGATAGTCCTGCTGCGGGCGGCGT
>CAZZGV010000520.1:0-1015 GCA_964654255.1 uncultured Legionella sp.
CACGCACACCTTCATACCGTCTCCCGGCTAGATCACATCCAGGAATTGCCGACAGGAGGATCGACCTATGCGAATGCTCTCGTGTCATCTGTGCCTGACCATGTCTGCCCTGATGATGCTGGCATCCTGCGTCACTTCCCCGTCGCCGGAAGAGATGAGCCGGCGGGCCGAGGACAATCGCTGGGAGCTGACGCATTGGGGTGATCATTCAGTTCCCTACGGCGAAGACGGTGAACCCGTGATTCTTATGTTCAAGGGTGGGAAAGTGTCTGGCCATGCGGGCTGCAATCGTTATAGCGCAGCCGTTGTCTTCGGACCTCGCAGAGGGGACATGAAAGTCTCCCAAGGCATGACTACCCGCATGGCCTGTGAGCCCCGGCATATGGAGTTTGAAACATCATTTATCCGGGCATTTGAAGCGTCGACCCGTTATCGCCTGGACGGCGAAAGTTTATCGTTCGAAAGCGACATCGCGCCGCCCTTGGAGTTTTACCGTCGCCCTCTGAACTGATCCGAACTCTCGATTTCTCTTGCCGATACGAACCGGAATGATTCATTCCCTCCTTTCTCCGTCGCCGTATCCCTTTCGATACGACCGGGTATCGCTTCGGATACTGATCGGAAGGACTCCGCACGATTACTTCCGGCACGCGACCTTGTCCACCCGCCCAGAATCGACATCCCTTCACAGCAGTTGCTCGCCGCACCTCGGCATCGGTCTTGCTGGGTACAGGTGCGAGACTGGAGCTTCACATCATGGCAGCAACGAGGTTCACCGCTCTCTCACTATTTGGCTTTTCCCTCCCAAGCCTGTTCGGCGAAGGTGGGATGCTGCTCCGCGCAAGTGATCGCCCTGCCGCCATGAATTCGTTGACCGCCGCGAAGCAAGCATTACTCACATCGCGAATTTTCCATTGGTTCAGCACAGGAGCGGCAGCCGCCAGGAGATTCAGGATTTGGCTCGTGGGTAGAGGGAAGCAGGCCGACTCGAAATTCACGGCCGTAGACTCACTGT
>CAZZGV010000521.1:0-1010 GCA_964654255.1 uncultured Legionella sp.
AACATCGTATGACATGCGCGCATCCGACCAGTCGCTGTTGCGGCGCTCATGCCCTGATTTGGTTGTCACGATCTGAGTCGAAAATTCTGCGATAGCCTCTGCCTCACGACCGATTTCGACCGGAAACAAAATATCCTCAAATGCCTGCACATCGTCCTCGCTTTCTTGGCCGATCCGGAAATGCGTGAAGCCGTCGCGTGCGATTTGCGGTAGCGCCCAGATATAGGTCTGCGCCGTACCGCGTCTGGCTGCGCCGGCGGCGGCGAATTCAATGTCGCGCCATTGCGCCCGATCCTGCGGCCTCAACACAAAGCCGGAAAAATAATGCTGCTCCTCTATCGGATAGCCAAGCCGCACGGTCGCAAGCGCGACACCCCTTTCGGTCGCGCCATGATTTCCGGCGATGACCCAGTCATAATCTTCAAGCTGCAACACGTCGAAAGCAGGCGCGGCCCAGCCGATCGGCACATTGGCGCGTTGCGCATCTGGCGCGAGGGGATCGAGCACTGTCGGTAAATAGACCAGCACATAGCTGGTGAACGGCACAGATCCCGCTTCGTCCCTCACCGCCGCGACCAGCCCCGCTGTTGACGTGGCAAGCATTTCCCCCGCCTTATCCAGCATGGCCTGCTGTGCGGCCGACTTTGTCCCGCGAATATCGCTGATCGGAACGGAAAGCGGCCCGAAGGCGGCCGTTGCGGCGGCATCATAAAGGCAGATCCGATGATCGGTCGTGATCCACCACCATGGTTCGCCGACCTGGAACTTTACCGGCAAGCCTGCCAGTTTCTGAATATAACCAAAGGCGCGACCTATCGCCTGCAAATATTCCATCGCGCCAGCATGAGCGGGCGAAAGCAAGGTCGAAGGCGGCGACCAGCCAGTCAGCGCCGGATCGCCATTTGCAGCGCGCTGCTTCCAATCGTTCCAGCAAGGGGCATCGAACAATTCGTAGCTGAGCGAGAATATCAGATCATAGCCATAGGCTTTTGCGCGGTTCGCAAAATCAA
>CAZZGV010000522.1:0-1009 GCA_964654255.1 uncultured Legionella sp.
GCACCGCCGTGAGAGGTGCCCCCACCTGCGCTTAGTGCTGATGCTCCACCAACGGCTCAATCTCCACGGGGTGCCCAAGAGCCTCCAGACCGAAACGCGGATTGTCCATGGCTCTGTACGCCGTCCGAGCCCCTTTAGGAGCCGGAAGCGCCACTTGCGCCACCGTCGACTCGTCCGGACCGATGGTAATCGTCCGCGTTACCCCCGGCCCTGTCTGCGGATGCCAGACCACCATTTGGTACGTCCCCGGCGGGACGCTCTCAATTTTGAAAGCACCTTGCTCATCCGTTACCGCGTAATAGGGATTGTTCACGGCCATCGCCCAGCTTTCCATGTAGGCATGAAAGCCGCATTGCATGTAAAACGTCCGGCGCCCCTTGTTCAAATAGACCGGTCCCACCAGAGACTTCCCTGGTGCGTGGTTGTGAATCGCATGCATATTTCCGCGCTGGTGCTGTTGATTCAAAATCAGCGGCGTATTGAACAGCACCCGTGCCCCGGCCTCGGGGGACGTTTCATACCCTTGAATGTCGTGCATAACCGGATCCATATTGACCACCTCCACCGCATGGCCATTGCGCACGATGGTCATCCATGGTCCGAACATGCAATCTCGCGCCTCAATCAAGGGCACTGAAAGATCGAATGGCTTGCCGGACTCAACCCCTTCGAGAAGGACCACGGCATTTTTCAATCCGCTCTCGGCATTCACGATGAAATCGCGCAGAAGCCGCCACCCCTTCCCGTTCGAGATTCGCCCGCAATAGGTCGGATCTGGGAACGTGATGAGATTAAAAGCCTTCGGGTCAGGAACAGCGCCCGACAAGGTCACACGGCCTTCCAGCGTCCCGCCGTGTTGAACGTCAACAATCTCATAGGCAGAGACAGCGGGTGCGCTTTGACACAACCCGGCGATAACGAGAAGGGAACCCAACAGGCCCGAACGAGCCACTCTCATGATCTCCCTCTTCTCCCTTCGAATAACCTTAGGGAACCTGGCGCTGTAAAG
>CAZZGV010000523.1:0-1008 GCA_964654255.1 uncultured Legionella sp.
GCCTCAGACAGTGAAGCCTATTCCAGCCTGAGCACATCCATCGACCTGCCGTGCGCCACGATGTGATGCAGGGTCAGCGACATCACGTGGTCGGTACCTTCGAGCCGGAAGAGTCGGCCACGAATCAACGGTCCACCCGCAAGGTCAAAGGGCCGACAGGCCTCTTCTCTCGCCATACGCAGAACCTGCGCTTCCCTGTCGGCCTCGACGGAAGCGCACAGATCTTCGATCTCCAGCGTGAGCGCGAGGCGAGGAGCAATGATGTGCGCAGGACGGCCGTTGCGTACCGCTATGCTTGCCCGAAGGATCTCGTGACGCTGAACGATTTCGTCCAGCGACCTGCGCAACGCCTCCACATCGAGGGCCCCGGTCAGCCGCAGTGCAACCGGAATATTGTTGATCGAGCTGCCAGCAGACAATTGCTCCAAAAACCAGAATCGTTCTTGGGCGAAGGACAGAGGGAGGATTCCCTCGCGCGACACCGGCTTGATCGATTCGATCGGCGACGGTGCATCGACGGGCGAATAGGTCTCGACCTGGGCGGAAAACGCGCGCAGAGTCGGATATTCGAACAGCGTGTCCAAGGTCACATCGAGCCCGCGAACCTCCCGCAGCCGCGCAACCACCTGAAGCCCGCGCAATGAGTCTCCGCCCAGGACGAAGAAGTCGTCGTCAGGCTCGACGTTGGGTCGCTTCAACACCTGCGACCAGATGTCTGCCAGTACCTGCTCGAGGTTCTCCGCATTCCCGCCTGGCGCGTAATCCTCCTCGGCCGGAACTCCATCAGAGGCATCCGTCAGAACCGACTCCTCGATCACGATCAACTCACGGGCGAGAAATTTGTCACGGCAAAGACTTCGTTGAACCTTTCCACTCGATGTCTTCGGAAGCGTTCCGGCCTTGATCAACACCACTGCAAACACCGACACCTCATGTGCCTGCGCCACCGTCTGCCGGATGGCGGTGGTGATCGCCTGCAGATCGAGGGCCCGGGAACGCGGTTCCACC
>CAZZGV010000524.1:0-1008 GCA_964654255.1 uncultured Legionella sp.
CTCCTCGCAGGCGATTCTCTCCCTGACACGTATTCGCGCCGTGGCCTCCTGGAAGATTTCCGCCGCCATGCTGCTCACGCTCATCATGGTGGTCTTCACCTACCTCTTCGCGGTGGAGAGTTTTACCCATTTTCTGTATCCGAATCCTGACGCAGTGGCGGCGTATTTCAAGGCCGCGGCACTGCCGGGCCGGCTCTTCGACAGTCTGGTCGTGGGCACGACGTTGTTGACGATTCTCAGCTGGATCTATCTCTATGCGCATGCGCATGGCCGCACGGTCACAATTCCCGGCTGGATCGAGGCCTTCCTGGTCCGCCTCTATGTGCTGTGCGTGAATCGTCTCTATCTGGATCAGCTCTATCTCAAGTTCGGCCGGATCGTGACGCTGGTCGCCCATCACCTGGAAAAGCGGTTGTCGTGACTATTCAACGCAGCCACAAGCACAACGCCACGACGCGGACCGTCCGGGGCCGGCTATGATCGAGACCTGGATGACACCGTGGCTGCTCATGGCCGTTCCCTTCCTCGGCGCATCGCTCAGCCTGCTCCTCGGCGCATCGCTCCGGCGAATGAAGACCTCAGCGCTGCTGACGACGGTCGCCAGCATGCTCGTCGTCATCGTGACGCCCTGGGCGTTAGGCGACACGCTGGCCGGTGTGCCGTTTCTCTGCCTCCTCCCGGTGACGGCCTTTCTTTCGCTCCTCGGCCAACCGTTGCACCGCGACAATACCCCTGCCTGGACCGCAACGCTGACGCTGCTGGGACTGGGACTTGGCATCCTCACCGCTCAAGCACCGGCGCACGACGTCATGCTTTTGATACTCCCCGGCATGCTCTGCATCCTGCTTTATCGGCATCAATCCGGGGCTACGGTGGAGACCTGCCGCGGACTGTCGGCCTATGGAGTGAGCATGGTGTCCGCCGCGCTTGCTCTGTTGCTCCCGACATCGGCCTCGACGGTGGCCCTGCTCGTCACGTGCGCCACACTGCTGCCGCTCCTGCCCGTTC
>CAZZGV010000525.1:0-614 GCA_964654255.1 uncultured Legionella sp.
GGTCACGGTGACGATATCATGGTGGCGATGGACCAGGAAGGTCGTTCCGAGGGCGCGGGTGGTCAGATTTCCACTCTGAACCGTGAACGGCCGTGCTGATTCGGGAGCAACGGTGAAACTGGCTTCTCCTGTGAGCAAGCGGATCGTTCGTTGTCGGGGTGTGAAGGAGACGGCCACGGCGGTATCGGTATTGAGATAAATACGACTCCCGTCCTCAAGCCCGACGTTTTGCTGTTCTCCCACAGCGGTGCGGTAATCGGCTGACGCAAGCTCAAGCTGTTCTTGAACGGTTCCCCATGAGAGCCAGCCGGCGGCAAGCAGGACACAGGCGGCCAGTCCCCATTTGGTTGCGCGCCGTGAGCCCGCGCGCCTTCCGTCGGGCCACGATGCGGTCAGGTCCGCCGAATCGGAGCGATCGCCATCGGAAAGCAAGCCGATATCCCGCCATAACAGTTCCGCTTCCGTATAGGCGCGGTGGTGTGCGGAGCTTTGCATCCGCCAGTCATGGCATGCGCGGCGGTCCTCATCGGAGGCGCGACCGGAGTGGATACGGACCAACCAGGCGAGGGCTTCGTCGACCAGTGGAGAGGAGGAATCTGGAGGTGTTGAGTCAG
>CAZZGV010000525.1:624-1008 GCA_964654255.1 uncultured Legionella sp.
CATCATACCATTGCCTACACGATGGCTCCCGGGCGGGATTCAGTCGATGTACGCTTACTCTATAAGACGGATGATGCTCAGCTTTCAACAGTCAGGGACGTCTGACAGATTCCTCCGGATGTAAGCGGGCGCGGCAGTGTCGCAAGGCTTGAACGATATATTTAGCGACCATGCTCTCGGACACCTTCAGACTGTCGGCGATTTCACGGTGGGTCTTTCCTTCCAACCTATTGAGCAGTAAGGCCTTCCTACACTTTGGCGACAGCTCACCCATGGCAATTTCCAATTGGGCGACGCGCTGCTTTGCGTCCAGCGTATCCTCGGCCGAGGGGGCCAGACTGGCTGTGTTTTCCGGGGGTGGTTCGATGCTGAGTGCTCCTCGAC
>CAZZGV010000526.1:0-1004 GCA_964654255.1 uncultured Legionella sp.
GTGCCGGGTGGACTGAGGAAACATCGGGCCGAATACTTCCCCATTCCAACGCGGCCTCGCGCTTCCCGTTACAGGCGACATAAAGTTCCGGACGACGGCCGTGATCAGGAATATACCAGCCTGACAACCGGTTGATTGTCCCCAGGCTGCTGCCCGCGGGCGTTTCAAGATTGAACCTCGCACTCATGACAGTCGCTCTCCGCCAGTCAACCAGGCTTCTGCAAAGATCTCTCCGTACGCTTCCACCATTTCTTCGAAATCCGTCCCCAGAGCGAGCACATTGGCACTCTTCCCGGCCATGCGGGAGCGGAGCGACTCATCCTGAATCAGGTTCTCCAATCGCGCGGCCAGTGCACGACTGTCTCCCGGCTCATAAAAAAATGCATTGACGCCTTCTCGAACCTGTTCTCGAATGCCAAACACGGGCGTGGTAACGATCGGAAGGTCGTACGCCATAGCCTCAAGAACCACCCGGGGATAACTCTCCAATTTGGAGGTACAGACGAACAGGTCGGCTGCCAGATAATACTGTGTCGTCTGGCGCGTCTCCGGCACGATATGGATCCGGTTGCGCAATAAAGCGGGCAACTGCTTCACCAGGCCGTGCAATTCCACACTGTAGTCGCTCGGCCGATCGCCCACGATATAGCAACGAATCCTGTCCTGTAGCTCAGGAGACACTGCCGCCAAGGCGTTGACCAGATCCTGCTGTCCCTTTCGTGAGCAAACGGTTCCCACCAGGAGAAGCACGATCTCACCATCACCGGCCCTGATGGATGCACGAGCCTCTGCCTTCGTCCACTCCATCCGAGCCTGCGCAATACGAGTCCGATCCAAGCCGTTGCGAATCACTGTAAAATTGTGGCGCGTGCTGAGTGCCGCATAGGCATCGCGTGTTGCATCGGCCACAAACACCACCCGATAGGGCCGGGCAAAGCAATCGTAGGCTTTTTGAATGACGCCGTCAGGCAAATAATCAAAATAGGTCTGCCAGGGCTCGCTCT
>CAZZGV010000527.1:0-1002 GCA_964654255.1 uncultured Legionella sp.
TTTTGCGGGGGTGATTATTCACGATCTCGATGGATTCCAGGCCCTGGCCGAATAGGTCGTGTATAGACCGGCCAGCGATGTCACGGATAACCGATCCTGTGGTACGAAGTAGTCGACTCAGACCCGTTGCGGGATTCCTCCTGGTGAGCCTGCTCGCCGCGGTCTGGCTGTCGGTGTCGGGCACCAGGGAATCTGCAGTAGCCGAAGAGCCCTCTCCCCGCTACATCCTTGAACGAGCCAGGGAGTTGGAGGAGCAGCAGCGGTATGAGGATGCCCTCGTTGCCTATCGACAGTACCTGGCGGCGCGACCGGACAACGATGAGGTCCGGGGCAGTGTGGCCAAGTTGCTCAGCTGGCAGGGCCGGTGGGATGAAGCCGTAGCCCTCTACCGCGAAATCCTCACCCGCCAACCCCTCGATCATGATGCTCGCATGGGCCTTGCCCAGGTCCTTTCCTGGCAGAAAAAGTTCGATGAGGCTCGGCAACAGTACGAGGAGATTCTTCGTAATGAGCCGAAACATATCGAGGCCCTGAGCGGGCTCGGTGATGTTTTTCTATGGAGCGGCCGTCAGAACGAGGCGATTCTCTTCTATGAGTCGGTGGTGGCGGCGACGGGTGATGCAGAGGTCTCGGTGCGTCTCCAGACGCTGAAAGCTGCGGCTGTTCCAGTCCAGCCGGCTCAGGCCAATGGAAATTCGGCGTTGGAGCGGGGCCATCGACTGGAGATCATGCGTCAGTACGTCGAGGCCGCGTCCGTCTATCGTGAAGGGTTGCAGCAGGCTCCCGAGAATGACGACTTGCGCGGTGCGTTGGCGAGGGTCTTGTCTTGGCAAGGGGCCCATGCGGAAGCGGCTTCGCTGTATCGAGAGGTGTTAACCCATCATCCTGAGGATCAGGACATTCGTGTGGCGCTCGCGCAGGTCCTCTCCTGGCAGCAACAGTTCGATGAAGCCCATCGCCTCTACGAGCAAGTCCTGGCGGCTGATCCCGCACACATCGAAG
>CAZZGV010000528.1:0-1001 GCA_964654255.1 uncultured Legionella sp.
TTCTCCGGCTTTGTTTCAGGAATAACACCGTGGAGGAACGCGATGAAGGCATTGGTATATCACGGTCCGCGGGACGTGCGGATCACGCAGGTTCCGGATGCCACGATTCAGGAGTCGACTGATGTCCTCGTGAAAATTACGACGACGAATATCTGCGGATCCGACCTTCACATGTATGAAGGCAGGACCAATGTCGAGCCGGGTACAGTGTTGGGACACGAGAACCTCGGTCAAGTGATCGAAGTCGGCCGGGCGGTGAAGCGAGTGCGCGCCGGTGATATGGTCTGTCTGCCTTTCAACATCAGTTGCGGCTTCTGTAAAAATTGCGAAGCAGGATTCACCGGATTTTGTGTGACGATGAACCCCGGTGTCGCAGGCGCCGCCTACGGCTACGCCGGCATGGGGCCGTTTCCCGGTGGTCAGGCCGAATACCTCCGTGTGCCGCACGGAGACTTCAATTGCCTGGTGCTTCCGGAGGATGCGCCGGAGCGGGAAGCCGATTATGTGATGTTGGCGGACATTTTCCCGACCGGTTACGAATCTACCGAGCTCGCCGGCGTGCAACCGGGTGAGAGTGTCGTAGTTTACGGAGCCGGCCCGGTGGGGCTGATGGCAGCTTATTCCGCCGGTATCAAAGGTGCCGACAAGGTCATGGTGGTGGACAGGCTCCCGGACCGTCTTGGCCTGGCCGAATCCATCGGTGCCATTCCGATCAACGACTCGGAAGGCTCGCCGGTTGAACAGATCCTGGAATTGACCGATGGGGAAGGCGCAGATAGGGGCTGCGAATGTGTCGGCTATCAAGCACACGACTGCGAGGGCAATGAACAACCGAACCTCACGATGAACAATCTGGTGCGCTCGGTACGGCCGACAGGGGGAATCGGCGTCATCGGCGTCTTTGTGCCGGAGGATCCGGGGTCACCGGATCGATTGGAACAGAAGGGCCAGATCGCATTCGATCTAGGCCTTTTTTTCTCAAAGGGATTGAAGATGGGATC
>CAZZGV010000529.1:0-1000 GCA_964654255.1 uncultured Legionella sp.
CGTCGAAACCGGCGACTTCCTGCACCATCCGCAGATCGTCGTGAAATCGGCCGGAAACGAAGGTGGCATGCTCAGGCACGTGCAGGGTCGCGTGCCGGGTAACGGAAATCTGGAGATTGAATTCGAGGTGCCTAAGGACCGCAGGGCCGAATCATTGCTTGACCTCTGGTACGACCGGGCCGGCACGCTGAACCTGACCGTCACTGCTCCGGGAGGCGCCGCCAGCGGGATCGTCAACCATGGCACCGACCTTCCGGCAAACGCTGCCGCCCCGCCGTTTATCGCCAATCCCGCGGCCGCCGCCAACCGTCAGACTCGGGTGTCGATCGACGGGACCATCAACGGCGAACATGACCGGGACAATAATTTTCGCATTACCATCGCACGCCCCCGGCGTGGAAACATCCTCCACGGCACTTGGAAGCTGACTCTCGCCAACCCGAATGCCGGGGATGTCAATTTCCACTGCTGGATCGAGCGCGGCACCAACACGCCACGGTTTCTCCCGCCGAAAACTCCGGATGATGGCAAGGTACGGGCAAGCCTCGACGCAACCCTCAGCATTCCAGGGACCGCCGACCAAGTCATCACCGTCGCCAACCACGCCTCGCGGACGAGTCGCTGCGATTGCTGGCCCTCGACGGGCATCGTGTCCTCGTCCAGCCGGGGCCCCGTCGCAAGGGGTGCCGCGACCAACCGGAAACCAGACATCGCCGCGCCGGGGTTGGAAATCACCTCCGCCAAAGCCGATGCCGCGAACCTGCGTGGTCGCTGTTGCGACTGTTGCCCCGATGCCTGTTGCTGTCTCTATGAAGACCTGACCGGCACCAGCATGGCGGCCCCTCACGTGACCGGCGCGATTGCACTGCTTCTGGAAGAAAATCCCCGACTGACGAGGGCCGACATCGTCCGCCACCTGCAAGCGACGGCGCGAGACAGACCGGCCGGCGGATGGGACGCGACCTGGGGCGGGGGACAACTCAACATTCAAGCCGCCATC